>DATMYA010000048.1 GCA_035561135.1 Clostridia bacterium | reverse complement strand
AGCGCGATAAGAACCTCAGGGTCCAGGCGGTTCACTTTTTGCGATGAGTGCTTTGCGATGCCGGCGTCGAGTGCCGACTGCCAGCGCAAAGTGCCCATTACGAGTTCGGTGCAAAGGCCGCGATCGGCGGGGCTCAACTCGCGCAACCGGTCGGAGTGGAGCATCTCGGAGGCGTAGGATTCGCGCTCCTGCACTCTGAGGAGGATATCGAATGCAATAGCGCGCGCTGGCGAAACTGGCATCAGGAGTTGCTCGGTGCGGGGCCAAGTCGTTCGCCCGGTTGCGGGCGATAGCCGTTGATGAAGTCGCGCGCCGCGGCACGCTTCTTGCCTTCGATCTGCAGTTCTTGAATTTCGAGGACAGTCGATTCGCCGCATCCGGCGATAAGTGTGTCGCAGTGGATTGCGATTTCTCCCGGCGCGAGCAGGGCACTGTCGCCTGGGAAGGCCTTCACCGAAAGCAGGTTCAGCTTTTTGCCGCGGAAGTTTGTGTAAGCGCCGGGCCATGGTTGGAATCCCCGCCAGCGGTTTACGATCTCAGTTGCCGTCTGCTTGAAATCAACAGCGCCGTCCTCCTTCGTCAGAATCGGAGCCAGAGTCGCTCGGGCGTGATCCTGCGGGCGAGAAGTAACTTCCCCAGCGGCGAGGCCGCGCAGCGTCTCTACCATGAGTTCGGCTCCCATGGCGGCCAATCGCGGCGCAAGCGTCACAGAGGTGTCGCCGGGTTCAATCGCAAGCTCGCGTTGCAGCAGAATGTCTCCCGTGTCGAGTCCGGCGTCAATGCGCATGGTGGTGTTGCCCGTGACGGTTTCACCACGTGCGATCGCCCACTGAATCGGCGCTGCACCACGGTACTTCGGCAACAGCGATGCGTGCAGGTTCAGGTTGCCGAGAGCAGGAAAATCAATCATCCACTGCGGAATGATCCGTCCGTAGCCGACGACGATGATGGCATCGGGATTGAGTTCTTCGAGCTGGGCGCGGAACTCATGATTACTCTTGATTTTGGCCGGTTGCAGAACCGGCAACGCAAGCTCGAGGGCCTTCCGCTTCACTGGCGAGAAGGCAACCTCCATGCCGCGCCCCTTCGGACGGTCGGGCTGAGTGACGACGAGCGAAACATCGTGACCGGCGCGGACTAGCGCTTCCAGCGTAGGGGCGGCGAATTGTGGCGTTCCGCAAAACACGAGTCGCATTGCGGACTCAATTGTACAGGGGGCTCGCGCGACTGCTTCCGTGCATGCGAGCCGAGTGGTTGCTCTACCACTCGCCGAGCTTCTGGAGCTTCCTGATCTTGCGTTTCATCAGGTCGCGTTTGAGTGCGCTGATGTGGGTTATGTAGAGCCTGCCGTTGAGGTGATCGGTCTCATGCAGGAGAGCGCGGGCGAGCAGTTCTTCCCCGGTCTTCTCGAACCACTGGCCGTTGATGTCCTGCGCGCGCACGGTGACGCTACGCGGGCGCGTCACATTCTCGCGAAAGTCCGGGAGGCTCAGGCAGCCTTCCGCCGAGGTGACGCGGCCTTCGGTATGGATGATTTCAGGGTTGGCCAGAACCAGCTTGGCTTCTGGATCTTCCTTGAAGCTGATGTCGATGACGGCCAAACGTAGTGCGAGGCCGATCTGCGGCGCCGCGAGACCTACGCCGTGCGCCTCGTACATCGACTCGAACATGTCTTCGACGAGCTTCTTGAAATCGCCATCGAAACCAGTAACCGGCTTGGCTGGAGTCTCCAGCACCGGGTCGCCGAACTTAACGATTGGATAGATCATTCAGTAGTTTCGCAATTGCTGGCGGTAGCCTTCAAAATTCCTTTTCGTCTCCAGCATGGAGTCGCCGCCAAATTTTTCCAAAGCACACCGCGCCAATGTCAGCGCGACCATCGATTCACCCACAACGCCCGCGGCGGGGACGACGCATACATCAGAACGTTCATAAGCGGCCTTCACCGGCTCGCGAGTCTCGAAGTCCACGGACGCCAGGGGACGCCGCAACGTCGAAATCGGTTTCAGATAGCCGCGAACGATGATGTCGCTCCCGTTTGAAACTCCGCCTTCGATACCGCCGGCGTGATTCGATCCCCGCGTGAAGTTTGTAAACGCCGAGTCGGCGGGGTTCCGCTCATATCCTATTTCATCATGCACGCACGAACCGAGGGAAGTGGCTGCCGTGACACCGTCTCCGATTTCGACCGCCTTGACCGCCTGCACCGACATCACGGCGCTCGCAAGAAGTGCGTCAAGGCGCTCGTCCCAGTTTACATACGTGCCGAACCCAGGCGGCACGTTGTGCGCTACGACTTCAAATACGCCACCAACGGAGTCTCCAGTGCGCAGAGCAAGGTCCACCTGCTCCTTCATGCGTGATTCGGCTTCTGCGTCGACGCAGTTCAGGAGGACTTCGTCGCGTTTGGCAAGGTCGCGCAACTGCTCCCATTGCACTTCCGAACTTGTCCGTGCGGAGCCGACCTGTAAAACGTGGCTTAAAACTTCTATGCCGAGCTCGTTCAGGAACATCTTGGCGATCACGCCGCCAGCCACTCGCGCGGTGGATTCACGTGCGGATGCGCGCTCGAGCACGTATCTCGCCTCTGGAAAGTTGTACTTAAGAGCGCCGGCCAAATCGGCGTGTCCCGGACGAGGCGATGCCACGCGCTTGTGCTTGGTGGGATCGCCTTGCTCGACGGGCAGCGAGTCCTGCCAATTCTTCCAATCGCTGTTTTCGATCATCAGGGCGATTGGTGAGCCGATGGTCATCCCGTTGCGAACGCCCGACAGCAGGCGCGCGTGGTCGCGCTCGATGCGCATCCTGCCGCCGCGTCCATATCCTTGCTGTCGCCGCCACAATTCGCGGTTCATCCATTCTTGGCTAACCTTGAGTCCGGCAGGCAAACCGGAGATCAATGAGACCAGCGCTTCACCATGTGATTCGCCGGCGGTTGAGAACTTCAGCATAGGTGGATTGTAGTCGATGGCGCGCGATATGGGGCCTTACGGGCTGATCCTCGTGGCGCATTAGATAATTGCGAAGTAGTAAACTTTTGTGCTCGCGTTTACTGGATTCTCAGGTGAAAACCTAGTAGAATATCCAATAACTTAGGTAGTTGGGGTAATCAGTAAGTACTGTCGGTCTCCCCTAAATCTCGCCTTAGTAACGTCTCCCGCATCTAAGGAGTCCATGATGTCCGCCCTGCTGCCAATCAAGGAGAGCGTGCGCGCTCTGATCCTGGAAGTTGCAGGGGCACTGCAACCGCATTTCGCGGATATTACCGCTGCATGGCGCAAGAGGATGTTCGAAGAGTTCCAGTTTGATGGCCGTGCCATGACCGCTTTGGAACGCCTGAATCTCGGAACCGGATTCGCGCTTTTTGGCCATTCCGACTTCGCGGCATTCTCGGAAAACCTGGATTACCACGGAACGAGGCTGGCCAAACTGCAAGTGGATACGCGAGCAGTCGCGCGCTCGCTTGAGTTGTACCTGGAATTGTGTGCGCTTTATGTACATCGGCTTTTCGGCGAACGCCGCTTTGAGGTGATGGCTGCGCTGGAAATGTTATCTTCCGCAAGTTTCGTGGCAATCTCAGGCGCGTATTTCGATACGCAAAAAGCTGCTTCCGACGCGCTGCTTGCCGTGCTGGATGCCGAACTGTCGGCGCGCAACCTTTCCGCCCTGCTTGAGCGCGTGTTGCAGATCACGACCAAAATCTTCGGCGCGACTGCGGGAATAGTGCTTCTTCTCGATCAAGAAACCAACCAACTGCACGTTAAACAAGTTGTGGGTTTGGAGACGGCACTCGACGCGGACCTGAGCATCGCGATGGGGCAGGGATTCTCAGGGCAGATCGCGGCATCTGGCGAACCCGCCATACTGGCGGATTTGACGCAATCGCATGGGGTGCTGAACCCGTACTTGAGACCCGTGGCGCGGTCGCTCTGGGGCGTGCCGCTAAAAAATGGCGACCAGGTTATCGGAGTGGTCCTGATCGGTTTTGGAAAGCTGTACGACTGGCTTCCGCGAGAGCGAGAACTGTTGCGCGCCATTGCCGACCGTTCCGCGCTGGCGATCGACCGGGCAGGCATGACCGACGCGTTACGAGAACGCGAGATGCGTATTGCGGAGCTTTCCGGATACCTGCTGAGGGCGCAGGAGGAAGAACGCAAGCGTATCAGCCGCGAGCTGCACGATGAGACGGGACAGGCTCTGATGGTAATCCGCCTGTACCTGGGCATGTTGGAGAAGAACGTCGGCACGCGCACGGCACGAGCGAAGATCCACGAAACGCTCGATGTTGTAGATCGCACGATTGAAGGGATCCGGCGCATCATCGGCCGTCTCTCGCCGCTCGTCCTGCAGGAATTGGGAATGATCGCGGCCATCCGTAAAGAAGCCAAGGACTTGGCGAAGGGCACCGGGGTGAAGGCACGTGTCAGCGTTTCGGAAGATATTGGACGCCTTGCTCCCGAGATCGAGATCGCAATCTACCGCGCAGTGCAGGAAGCGCTTCACAATGTCGCCAAGCACGCGGAGGCAAAGTCGGTGAACATCCAGATGGCGCGCGAAGAAGGCGCAGTGCGCCTGGTCATAGAGGACGACGGCGTTGGCATCAACCCTGTGCAGAACCCCGGACGCCGCAGTTTTGGACTCGCGGGAATGAGAGAAAGAATCTGCACGCTTGGCGGGACCATGCGCGTGACATCGCGGAAAAACCAGGGAACGCGCATTGCCATTTCTGTGCCCATCCCGCAGCACGGAAACCTGCAGGAATTACCAAAAGGAACTGCCATGCCCATCGGCCATGCGGGCGCGATGCCTCTGGTTGGTACGGGCACAACCGATTAATAAGTGGAGCATAGATGCCGAAAATCAAATGTCTTTTGGTAGATGACCACACGTTGTTTCGCCAGGGTGTTCGCCGCCTTCTTGAAACTGAAAGTGATTTCGAAGTGGTTGGCGAGTCGCCGGACGGCGGGGATGCCGTGGAGAAGGCCCGTGAACTGCGCCCCGACGTAGTCCTGATGGATATAGGCATGCCCGGCCTTTCTTCGTTTGAAGCCGCGCGTCATATTCGCAAGAATCGAGTCGAAACCAAGGTCCTGTTTCTCACCATGTATGAGGACGAGGATTACCTGGTGCAGTGTTTGGAGGTTGGCGCCTCCGGATACGTTCTGAAGGACACGCCTGCCGCGCAGTTGCTCACCGCCGTTCGCGACGTATACAAGGGGGGCAAGTATCTCAGCTCCCAGGTTTTGGGGAAGCTGGTGGAAGATTTTCGAGCGCGTGTGCGTGACGCAAAGATGCGTCCTCGCATCTCAACCCTCACGCCGCGCGAGCGAGAGATACTGAAGTTGCTGGCGGAAGGCAATTCTGTGAAAGAGATCGCCGTGATGCTCGGCCTAAGCGTCAAAACCGTCGAAGCGCACAAGTTCAACCTGATGCGCAAACTCGACATCCACAATAAGGCGCAGCTTGTTACATATGCCATCCAGAAAAAAATCATCAAAATTCCGGTGAACCAATGAGTTGTGTTGGTGTCTCGGGTCTGAAGGGCGCAGGAAAGTTCCCGTGGGACTAATGCGAGTACTCTTCGTCGATGATGAGCCGAACATCCGGCTGACCTTGCCGGCGATCTTGAAGATGCACGGGTTCGACGTTACGGCCAGAGCGACCGTCGCCGAGGCGCTGGCCACCATGCACGCTGAGAAGTTTGATGTTCTCATCGCGGACCTGAACATCGGTCAACCGGGCGATGGTTTCACTGTTGTAAGCGCGATGCGGCGCACACAACCACACGCTGTCACCATCATCCTCACTGGGTACCCGGCATTTGAAACCGCACTGGAAGCTATCCGTAACCAGGTGGACGACTATGTTGTGAAGCCTGCGAACGTGCCTCAACTGCTGAACGTCATCGAGGAGAAGCTGAAGAACCACACGCCGTCTCATCATCTGCCAGTCAAGAGGGTGAGCAGCATAGTGCGTGAGAATAGGCAGGGCATCTTTGATCTCTGGCTGGACGCATGCCTTCAATCGGTGGAGTTAGCCTCCGCCCAATTGAGCGAGGCGGAAAGATTAGATCACCTGCCGGCGGTCGTCGAAGAACTGGCTGCCATGTTGGATTCGCATCCTGGCGCAGTGAGCCAGACGGCAATATCGGCAGCCGAGCAACACGGACTTGCGAGACGCGCGCAAGGCTATACGATTCCGATGATGTTGCTGGAAGTACGGATATTGCGTTGCGCGATCTACCGCACTTTGCAGCAAAACCTGCTGGCGCTCGAAATCAGCTACGTAATCTCGGACATGATCCACATCAGCGATAGCCTCGACCAGCAGTTGCGACGGTCCTGCGAAGCCTATATCCGCGGCAGCGTCGAGCCAACCACTCCTGGCCAGGGGCGGTCAGGCCCCGGCCCCATGCAGACGCAGTAATCCGCGATTGAGGTTTGTGCTGTTCCTACCCTGCGAACGTCGCCAGTGCCTTTAGATCAGGCACTTCTATATCGGGCAGCGCGTGCGCCGGAGGCGTAGCTCCGAATCCAGACTTACCAGCGCGCCGATTAATCCAGACCGTCTTGAGTCCAATCGCCTTCGCCGGAACCACGTCGTGATACAAGCTTTGTGCAACATGGAGAATCTGCTCGGCAGGATGCCCGATCTTCTGCAACGCGATCCTGAAATTATTGGTCGAGGGCTTGTAGCTGCGCGCCTCCTCCGCCGTGATCACCCAATCGAATTCCACGCCTAGCTGGCGGGCCGATGCGGCGAACAGGCTGTTGTCGATGTTCGAGATTATTGCGAGTTTGTATCGCCTCTTCAGCCTTTGGAGCGACTGTGGCGTATCTGGAAAGGGCTGCCAGTCCTTCACCGAGTCGGGTAGCCGATCCATTTCCTGAATTGTGGGGACAAAGTTCAATCGCATTCCGATTCCAGCAACTACCTCGCGCATCACCTGCTGGTAAGAGCGATACGTGCCCGCTTCTATTTGAGCTTCCAGTTCGCCGTAGATTTCGAGCAGCGCGTCATCGGTGGCGTGGACGTTGTGTGCGGCGAGAATGGGGCGAAGGCTACTAAGGATGCCCGTCTCCCAATCGATGAGCGTGCCGTAGCAGTCGAAGGTGAGAACGCGGAACTGCTCGAAATCCAGCATGATTGAGCGTAGCAAAGAATGACGCCTCTGCCGAGGCGTCGTCTCACACTTCTACCAGGTGTGTATCAGAAGGCGTCGCCACCATCACTGCAGGCAGCGGCAGCGGCCTGCTTGGGAGCGGGTGTCTTCTGTAGAAATTTCTGCGTATTCAGTAGAGGCCGCCCGAGTGAAGCGTTGTAGCCGGTCCATGGAGACTCAAGATCCGCCTCGCGTTCGAAGTGCGCTCGCATGCTCTCCATCTTTGAGTCCAGATCGTCGAGATAGTGCAGCATCAGCGCTTCCGGGAACATTGGTAACTTCGGTGAGCCGAACTCGTACTGGCCGTGGTGGCTGATGATGAGGTGTTCGATCAGAATCTTCAGATTGTCCGGGAAGCCTGGGACGAGCGCGATCTTGTCATGCAACATCTCGAGCTCGATGATCATGTGCCCGAGCAATTGCCCCGAGGTCGTGTAGGAGATGGACCGCGCGTACGCCAGTTCGTGAATCTTGCCGATGTCGTGCAGAAAAGCGCCGGTCAGCAGCAGATCACGGTTCACCTGGGCGTAGTTGCGCGAAACGAGGTCGCAGCTGGTAAACAACGAGACCACGTGATCCAGCAACCCGCCGATGAAAGCGTGATGCAGGGTCTTCGCAGCCGGAGCATTCTTGTAGGCCGTCGCGATCGCCGGGTCGGCCATGAAAGCTTCGAGCAAGGCTTTCAGATGCGCGTCCTGCATACTCGCAACGAATGCGGCCAGCGTGTTCCAGAGCTCGTCCACGTCCTTCGTTGTCTTCGGCAGGTAGTCGGCAAAATCAATCTCATGATCGTCCATCGTTCTCACTTTGTGGATGGTGAGTTGCCAACGATTGTTGTACTTGTTAATCAGTCCCTTGATCTTGACGATGTCGTCCTGCTCGAAGGCGTCGAGCACTTCGGTGACGTTGTCCCACATCTTGGCTTCGATCTGGCCGCTGCGGTCAACGAGAGTGAGCGCAAGGTAGGGTTCGCCGTTCTTCTTCGACTTGATCTGCTTGGCCGCGACCACAAAGCTGGCCACGACTGTTTTGTTCTCGAATTGCACGGCGTCGCGTACGTAGAAGTCTTTCATGGGTTCCTATCGAGGGCGCGCCTGCCGCGCCTGAACAGATTTCATGGTACCCCTATATGCTCGCTCGCTGCTTAAGTAAAAACAGCGCCTGTGGCGTGGAGCGGACAGAACAGGGAGCCGGGACAAAAGAAAGGCGACCCCAAAGGGCCGCCGTGTCGAATGCGTTGAGCCTGTTTTAGAAGATCAGGAAGTGTTTCTTGCGTTTTGCCTTTTCCTGCGTGGCTGGGCTGGGGGTGGATGAAGCCACTTCGGGCTTGGTCTGGTTCGGGCTGGCACCCTCATCGATGTATCCGGGTTTCACGTCGATGTAGGCTTCTTCACGCAGCTTCGTGAGATACTCGCGCAGCGCAGGCTGCATCTTCTGCATGTAGATTGCGTCCTGAATCCGCGACTCCGCTTGCGCCATCGTAGGCACGCCAGGCTGCGTGTGTTGCGTTACTTTCATGATGATGAAGCCCTGCTTTGTGCGGATGACGTCGGTCATCTCGCCCGTCTTCATCGAGAACGCCTTGTCCTCTAGCTCCTTCGACAGCACGCCGCGCTTGAATTCGCCGAGTTCGCCACCCTGCTCGGCGGTCGGGCCATTCGAACTCTGCTTGGCTACGTCCTCGAACTTCGCTCCATCTTTAATCTTCTTCAGAAGCTCCTGTGCTTTTGCTTCTGCTTGCGCCAGTTGTTCCGGAGTGGCCTCGACGAGCTTAGGCTGCTCGTTCGATTTATCCCCGCTCGGTGGCGGAGTGGGGACGGCAGCTACCAGTATCTCGCTCAAGCGAACGAGTTCGGGCTGCTCCATCTCAGCCTTATGTTCTTCGTAGAATTTCTTGATCTCATCGGCCGTGACCTGGATGTGCGAGCCCACTTCGCGTCCGATCACCTGCTGCGTGATGATCGAGTTGCGCATGTTCTGCTTGAAATCTTCGAACTGGATGCCCTGCTGCTCGGCCAGTTTTTCCAGTTCTTCCATCGACCCGGCGTTCATCTGCTTGCGGATTTCGTCCAGCCTCTTGATCGTCTCGGTGTCAGCCGTGATCCCGAGATCCTGACCCTTCTGCACGAGCAGTTGCTGGTCGATTAGATCGCGCAGCAGCACCTTCTCGCGTTCGGCAATTTCCGCCTGGGTGACGTTTGGGTTCTGCTGGCGTAGTTCCTGGAGAGTCTGTTCGCGGCTGCGGCGCAGGTCGGCACGCGTAACGATGGCGTTATTGATACGCGCAATAATCTCTTCCACCACGGTGTCTTCCTGTGAAAACGTGGGGATAGCAAATGCGAAGATGGCTAGAAGCACGAAAACGAGTTTTCTCATGGGAAATCCTGCCGCCTCGTCCGTTGCGCCGAATATCTGGTACGGACACATGGCTACTTGGGTCGTGTGCGTATCTCCTATTTTACATTGCAGGCAGCTTCTCGACACGCGGTCTCCCAAAAGCCGGACAGGCACAAAGCATGACCGGCCGCTGCGGGCTGCTAAAATGGCGAGTTCCGGTGGGCCGTCCGTCCAACCATGCCGGGGACCCCTTCCTGGGAGGCCCCGCACCGGGCAGCATGGCGCGCGGCCAAAGGTCTTGCCGGCCGAGGACTCTCATGAAAAACAGATTCGCCTTTCTGGTCGTCGGTTTCCTGATGCTGTCTCTCCTCGCTTATGCGCAAACTGCCCCAGCCAAAGCGAAAACCGCGGCCACTACCGACGGAGCTCCCAACGTGCAGCAACTGCAAAAGATGATGGCGCGATTTGCCCCGACAGAGATGAAGGTCGATACCTCCGCACTCTCACCCGGAGATAAGAAGGCGCTCGCCAAGCTCGTTGAAGCCGCCAGCGTAATCGACGACATCTTCCTTACGCAATTTTGGAGCGGCAACCAGGCGTTGTATTCGAAGCTGAAGAAAGACACGACGCCACTGGGCAAAGCGCGGCTGGAATACTTCTGGATCAACAAGGGACCGTGGTCCGCGCTCGACGGCCAGAAAGCCTTCCTGCCTGGCGTGCCTCCCGAGAAACTCCCCGGCGCAAACTTCTATCCCGAAGGCGCGACGAAGGAAGAGATCGAGAACTGGATCAAGACTCTGCCGGAAGGTGAGCAGGAACAGGCACGTAGTTTCTTTACGGTCATTCGGCGCGCTCCGATGACCGACAAATCCGAACACGAAATGGGTTCCGCGCCGGTGCGCAAGTTGGGCGGTCCCGCGAAGATGGGCGGCCTCAAGACCGTTCCCTTCAGCGACGCTTACAAACACGACTTGGAGCGCGCTGCCAACCTTTTGCGCGATGCGGCGGAACTCACCGACAACGCCAGCCTGAAACGCTTCCTCACGACTCGCGCTGCAGCCTTCTTGTCGAACGACTACTACGAGAGCGACGTTGCGTGGATGGACCTCGACGCGCCGCTCGACATCACCATCGGCCCCTACGAAACCTACAACGACGAGATGTTTGGCTACAAGGCTTCCTACGAGGCATACGTCAACCTGCGCGATGAGAAGGAGAGCGGCAAGCTTGCGGCATTCTCCAACCATCTACAAGAAGTTGAGAACAACCTGCCAATCGACGAGCAGTATCGCAATCCGAAGATTGGATCGCAGGCGCCCATCCGTGTCGTGAATGAAGTCTATGCCGGCGGCGACGGCAACCATGGCGTGCAAACTGCCGCTTACAATCTGCCGAACGATGAACGCGTCGTGCAGCAGAAGGGCTCGAAGCGCGTCATGCTGAAGAACGTGCAGGAAGCCAAGTTCAACAAGACGCTGGTGCCGATCTCGCGCCAGGTGTTGAGCAAGGATGAGCAGAACGATCTCAGCTTTGAGTTGTTCTTCACCCACATTCTCGCGCACGAGTTGTCGCACGGACTGGGCCCGCACCAGATCACCATCAATGGCCGGAAGACCACGACGCGCGAGGAATTGAAAGACCTCTATAGCGCGATGGAAGAAGCCAAGGCCGACGCGCTCGGCCTGTTCTCGTTGCAATACATGATGGACCACGCCCAGCAGATGGGCATGGACAAGGTACTGCCCACGGGAGCAGACGCTGAAAGGAAGCTCTACACCACGTTCCTGGCCTCCTGCTTCCGCACTCTGCGTTTCGGATTGCACGAAGCGCACGGCAAGGGAATGGCGTTGCAGGTGAACTATCTCATCGACAAGGGCGGCTTCGTGGTTCGCCCGGATGGCACGTTCGCCGTGGATTTCGACAAGATCAAGCCCGCCGTCCGCGACCTCACGCACGACCTCTTGATGCTGGAGGCTAAGGGTGACTACGCAGGCTCGAAGAAGATGCTCGCAGAGTTGGGCGTTCTCCGTCCAGACTTCCAGAAGGCGCTGAACAGCCTTACGGCAATTCCGACAGACATCCGTCCCGTATTCGTCACTGCCAACGAACTCATTGGCAGCGGAATGGCTAAGCCGGCAAAGAGCGCGGCGGGGAAGAAGTAGCTTTCTACGAGTGTGTCAGTGCTTACCGCGAGTCTTCGGCCTCGCGGTAAGACTGCTAGAAGATCATTCAAACACCGCTACAACATCGTTCAAAGACTGCCTACAAAATCATCAAAACTAGCGCCGGTATTCCAACGATTAACTTGCCAGCTCCGGCAGGTTAGCGCAGAATCCGTGTGCATTCGCACGAAGAATCGGAGGGTGTCTATGATCCGAGGCCTACTGAACACGGTAGGATTCCTTGTCTTGGTGTCGGTGCTCGCATTCGCAGAAAGCACCCCCAGTGTGTACATCGAGCCGTCACGCAATCTTGTGCGCGATGTCATCCAAGTTTCGGCCGGCCAGGCAAAGTGGTATGCCCTCACATTGGAACGTGGAAGCATCGTCTATGCCGATTTCAAGGTCGAGGGCGGCCTGAACAATAAGGCGGCCGTCTGGTTGCTGGACGAGTTCAACCTGCGGCAGTTTCTCGCGCACCAACAGTTTCGCTACTTTCCCGGCACTTCCGGTGAAGTGCGCGGTGTAGGGCGGTACACCTTCGGCGTTCCGCAGAGCGGAACTTATTACCTCGTCATCGACAATGGTCGCGCGTGGTTCATGCCGCGAAACGTGAAGGTTTACGCGTACGAAGTATTGCCTTACCAGCCTGCCGAGCTTCAAATGGCTGAACAGCAGCTCGCAACCTTCTACAATGTGCTACGCTCGGCGTTCGTCTTTCCCGATTTCTCGATCAGCATCCGGCATTGCGGGATGGAGAACGCATTCTCCGATCCGAACATCACGATGTGCGAAGAACTCCTGGAGAGTTTGGCTGCCCAGCGGCTCGAACCGGCGATCACCTTCATCCTCTTCCACGAACTTGGCCACACGCTGCTGAAGCAATGGGGATTACCGACGTGGGACAATGAAGATGTCGCGGATGAGTTCGCGACAGTTTTCATGATCATGGCACACGAGCAAAACGGAGCGATTGCAGCGGCTAAATTCTGGGCGTCTTCGGGGACACGCCAGGAAGCACTTTCGAAGTTGTACATTGATGATCGTCACACAGTTTCGCCGCAGCGGGCAAGAAACATCCTGCATTGGCTGTCGAAGCAGGATGACCTTGTCCAGCGATGGCAGAAGCTAATCATTCCGAACATGCAAACAGAAGCCTTGAGGCAACTACGGCAAGGCACCTCTGGTGCATTCGATCAACGGATGGTTGAGGCTGAACTGCGCGGTCGGGGTGAGTAGCACCGTACCGCAAAATCGGGTGGCCCAAGTTCACGCCGGTGGTCGACGTTAATCCGGGCGGTACCTCCTCTTCGAACTGCAATGGAATGGGTTTTGAAACTCAGAACTGCGAAGTGCCGACACAATCCATATTCATTAACCCCGGCCTACTGGCCGTACTTGTCCTTGAGATAACGCGCCATCTCCAACTCCAGGCCGTCGTAGCCGGAGTGGACGGTTGTCCTCAGCGCAGACTCCGTTGAGGAGCCCTGGCCGATGCGTTCGAGAATCAATCGAAGATCGCCCATGCCGTATGTGTCGTTGATGTACTCGGTAGCGAGGAGAGCTTCTGTGTACGCCAGCGTCGCCTGCTCGCCGCTCAAGCGCATGAAGGAGCCTTCCAGAAGGTTGAGCGGAACTTGTTGTTTGTTCGCGTACAGCGATGCCAATTGCCGGCCGTACCTGCCTACGGAACGCGGTTCCAGCAACTGAGCGATACCTTCGTGCAGCCACTGCGGACAGCGTCCTCGGCTCACTTGCGTGATGAACGAATGTGCCAGTTCGTGCCGTAGCACGCGCGAGAGTTCCCTCGTCATGGAACTGACGCCCTCGATAGGAATCTTGATCTTGCCATCGTTCAGCGCGCTGATCCAACCCGGCGACTGCGTTACGTCGAAGAAAGCCTGTTCGGTGTAAAGCACGACGCCGATGTTGGCGCGTGGCGTCACTCCAAGCTCGCGTACCATGTCGTCGTAGTGAGACTCCAGGGTTTGCAGGATCGCCTGGCCCAGTTCCACGGAAACCGTTTTTCCTTCGTACTTCAGAGTGAAGTGTCCGCTGTCATTCTGCGAGAACTCGGCTTCGACGGCGGCCTCGCGCTCCGCTTTTTTTAGGTAGCTCTGTACGGTGGCATCCGGTCGAACGAGGAGCGACCGCTTCCAGATGCGGATGGCGTCGCGTGTGCGATCCGCGCCGAAGTATGCGTATCCGAGTACTGTAAGGCTGTCCGCCGAGTTGGGAGAGATGCGCACGGCGCGTTCCGCGTGCGGCACGGCTTCGGAAGCCCTGCCCATCTGCACGAGGAGCGCAGCGTAATGATCGAGGAGAGTGGAATTGTCGGGCAGGAAGGTCAGGGCCCGTTGAAGATACCCCAGAGACTTTTCGCGATTCCCTCGTTCCTGTTCATATCGTGCTGCGATAAAGTAAGCGGCTGCGGCATTTCTAGGATCACCGGCGCGGTCCATGGCGGCCAAGGCATCGGTGTCCAGCCGACCGTCGCGCACGAGCGAAAGGCTCAGGTCATCGGAGCCTTGCAGGGTTTCGGTAGGAGTGTACTCGGGATTGTCTTTTTGAGGAGAAGTGGCGGAGCCTGACGCCGGAGCGCCTCCGGCGTCTATGCGTTCGACCAGCGTTTTCGGGATTGCGTAGGTGTCGTCGCTGATCTCGTATTCGATGCGGCCGTTCTTCTCTCGCGCGGTGTCTACAAGAATGCGCCTGCCATTCTTCAAGACGATCGTATCGGCCTGGGCAAAGGAACTCGCGAGCAGCAGGAAAACGATGACAGGGAAGCGCACGGCAGCGCATTCTAGCAGTAACGAACGGCTGGCAAAAGTGAACTCGTCCCCAAACCCGTTGCGTGTCTGGTTACCTTGGTGCCGCTGCGCCGCTCTCCTGGATCGCGTTCTGCCCAGCACTCTTTTGGCACTCAGTTTGCTGAGTCCTGCTCGTGCCCTGCAAGCGCCCGCCACCGTGCCTGCCACCCCGGGGACAGGCTCAGGACAGGTGCTCACGCTTTATGGTGAACTGCGGAAAGCGCCGCTCGACGCTTCGCAGGTATATCGCGTGCGCGAACTGGCGCTTGATCGCGAAGACGTGCACATCTTCCTCACCGATGGCACGCTGGCCTTCACCGGCTCCATAGATGGACACGTCACGGGTGCATTCTTCGAAGGCGAAGGCGAAGTATTGCTGCGTCCGCCAGATCACGTCGAGCGCGGATCCCTAGGACTTTTCACCGGCGAAGGCGTCCTCAACGAGAAGTTCAAGGACGCCTATCTTCGATTCAACGACGAAACCTACCAGGAACTACGCGCCAACCTGCAGCCCGCAGAAGATGCCGCGCAGTTCATCGCGAAGTGGGACCAACCAGCACGGTCGCTCTCCGAGATGGACGCGCTCCGTTTGCTGAGCAGCTTTACCAGCGATTTCGGCAACACAGAGCCTCGCGACCGCTACCTGCACGCGCGCATCGGTGGAGAGCGCTTCGGCGTTTTCGACATTATCTATGACACTATGGCCGACGAGCAGGTCACCGTCTGGAATCTCCCTGGGCGCGCGAGTTTTCTCGACCTCTGGATGGCGTTCCCGGCACGCAACGCCCGTATGGGCAAGACCGCTGCGCGTCCCATCGATCCGTGGAAGTCCTCATCGGCGGTGAGCATCTCCAACTTCAAGATCGCGGCCGAACTCATCCCTCCACAGGAAATCGATGCGGAGGCCGTGCTCACAATGCAGGTGAGGAACGGCGGCCAGCGCCTGCTGTACCTGGAACTCTCGCGATATCTCCAGGTGAAACAAGCAAAAGTGGATGGTGCCGTGGTCGAGTTTCTGCAAAACGAATCGATTGAAGGCAGCCAATTGGCGCGGCAGGGAAACGACTACGTCATCATTATTCTTCCCGAAGCATTGCACCCCGGCCAGACCTTACAAGTGGAGATCAAGTATCGCGGCAATGTGATGGCGCAAGCCGGCGCGGGTCTTCTCTATGTGGGTGCACGTGGCACCTGGTATCCGAACCGTGGCATGGCAATGGCGAACTTCGATCTCGAATTTCGCTGGCCTGCGGAGTGGACGCTGGTCGCTACCGGCCGTCGTGTTTCTCTCGATAAGCGCGGCGACCTGCTCGTTGGCCGCTGGGTGTCGGACGTCCCGATTCCGTTGGCCGGCTTCAATCTTGGACAATACACGCGCAAAAGCTCGCGCGCCGGCAATGTCGCCGTCGAGAGCTACGCTACTGCCGGCATGGAGTACGGATTCAAACGTCAGCAAAAGGTGGTAGTTGTGCCGCGGTCGCAACGCGGCGAAATGGAAACTGCGGTTGTGGTGCCTTCGCTGGAGGTGAATCCGGCGTACATGGGGCAGGGAGTCGCCGACCGCTCGGCGCGTGCAGTGACGCAGTTCAGTGAGTGGTTTGGGCCGTATCCTTATAGCTCGCTTTCGCTCACGCAATTTCCCGGCAACGCCAGCCAGGGTTGGCCGACTTTGATCTTCCTCTCCGGACTGGTGTTTCTCACTTCTGAGGAAAAGGCGAATCTCAAGCTCGATGATTACGGCCGCATTCTCTACGGGCAACTGATGCAGGACCACGAGACGGCACACCAGTGGTGGGGAGGCGCGGTTTCCTGGGCCGGATATCGCGATCAGTGGCTTGTGGAGGCGCTCGCGAATTACAGCGCGCTCATGCTCCTGGAACGTGAGCACCCGCAGGACTTCGCAAAAACCATGGAGTACTACAGGCAGGAACTCCTGACAAAAAGCCCGAACGGTAAGCAATATTACGAGGCTGGTCCGGTCACGCTCGGACTTCGGCTGTCGTCATCGCAATTTCCCGATGGATACATCACGATCAGCTACGGACGCGGCACGTGGCTCTTCCATATGTTGCGCTACATGATGCGCGACGCCGTCGCCGCCTCGCCGCAGACGCGAGGCGTTTCCGGCGACGAACTTTTTCTGCGCGCGCTGCGCACGATTCGCGAACGTTATGCCCGGAAGCAGATGACCACGCGCGGCGTGCTGGCAATCTTCGAAGAGCAATTACCAACTTCTCTGCGCTTCGAGGGCAAGAAGTCGCTGGAATGGTTCATGGACGGATGGATCAACGGCTCGGCCATCCCCAGGCTCAGCCTTGACGACGTGAAGATCTCATCGAAAACGGGATCGGCGTTCGCGACCTTCACATTGAAGCAGGAGAACGCTCCTGAAGAGCTTGTGACTTCAGTCCCAATCTATGCGGTGTTGGGCGACAATCGCCAGGTCTTTGCATCCCGCGTCTTCGCTGACGGTTCCCAGACAAAGCTGCGAGTGGCTGTACCGCCTGGTACCCGCCGCCTCGTTCTCGACCCGCATCAAACAGTGCTGACGCGCAAGTAGCTCGCACGCTCACCTCGTGCCAATCGTGAGATCTGCCATATAAGAGCAGGTACGTTCTTGTGATTAGCGGGTATTTAAATGAGTGGCCTAGCGAGTGCGCCGCTCTCGATTTGTGGCCATCCTCGCTGTAGTCGAGATGCTCCAACTCCATAACGCCAAATCTTGGCGATGGGAGATTGAACTCCCCGGGGGGGAATGTATGGGAGCGATAATTGGCTGGATCATCTTCGGCATAATTGCCGGAGGCATAGCCAAACTTTTGATGCCGGGACGCGATCCGGGCGGCTGGATTGTCACCATGGTTCTGGGTATTGCGGGTGCCGTGGTCGGCGGTTGGATTGGACGCGCGATCTGGGGCAGCACTGGAGTGAACGACTGGAGTATCGGCAGTTTCACCCTCGCTATCGTCGGCGCGGTTTTGCTCCTGGCGATATACCGCATGATCGTAGGACGACGGAAACCAGGCGATGTTGTCACTCGCGACCGCGACAAGTGGGCCGCCTAGCACAACTCCAACACGAGAGAACCTTAGCGCCTGCGCAACATGCAGGCGCTTTCGTTTTGTGCGCTCTGTCGCGAAAGCGGGCAGGACTAGATATCGCGATTTTTTCGAACCAAATTCCCGCACGGACCCAGCATCCGATATAATGCGAATTGCCGCACACTGCACGAACCTCGCGGAGAGGTGGCCGAGTGGCTGAAGGCGGCGGTTTGCTAAACCGTTATACGGTCAAAAGCTGTATCGGGGGTTCGAATCCCCCCCTCTCCGCCAGCCTTCCTAACTCTCTTCAGCATAACTATTACAACGACGGCTGGTCCAAGCGGAGTGCTTTGTCGGCTGTCATCCAACTCGTACGGCGTCCAGAACCTCCCGCCCGTGACTGCCTGCATCTCAAGAAAGTACGTTCATCGACCGTGCCGATTCGCGGCGACTTGACAGCCGTGATTCAGGAGTCCGGTACAGGCGAGGGAACCCCTTGCAACTCTGTCACGCAATACAAAAAATCCTAATCGCTTTCTTGTTTTTCGATGTTTTTGAAATACATCCGCTGAGTGGGATTTGAGCGTTACCTCTTACCCGCAACGATGAAAGCTGAACAGATAACTGATCCGGTTACTTATCACGGCGAAGGTCCGCGAACGGCTTGAGGTGTATCGGAGAAGTTCGAGAGTTCATGGTTCGAGGCACGATCCTTAAGTGCGATCTTTTGAACTAACCGGAACAGCTTGGCGAGCGCAAACGATTGAAGAGGATCCCTGGTAACGCAACATGATAAAGCGACTGATCCTATTCGGTGCGACAGGCGACCTTGCTGGTCGTTTTCTGCTGCCAGCCCTCGCAGAGCTATACGATGAGGGCAAATTACCGCAAGGCTTTAGCGTCATCGGTGCCGCCGTTGAAGACTGGGATAGTGAGCAATTTCGGCAGCACGCCGCTGAGCGCCTTCAAGAACACACAGCCACGGACGTTGCGGCGGCTTCGCGCGAAGCGGTTGTGCGCTCCCTTCGCTATCGAAGAGTTGATTTGAACGATACTGCCGCCGTCGCGGCCCTCGTCGCAGATGCCACCGGTCGAAACGTCCCCGATGCTGAAGTTGAGCCGGCCGCGGCCTATCTCGCACTGCCGTCGGCCCTGTTCCCACTTGCGGTGAAGGCGCTCGGCTTAGTTGGATTGCCTTCGGGCAGCCGCATTGTGCTGGAGAAGCCGTTCGGCGAAGACTTGGATAGTGCAATTGCGCTGAACAGAATGCTCAAGCGAGTGGCTGGCATCGCGGGCGAGAAAGCGATCTTCCGCGTCGACCACGCTTTGGGACTGGCTACGGTGCAGAATTTACTCGGAGTGCGGCTCGCTAACCGGGTGCTTGAGCCGGTTTGGAACAGCAACCACATCGAACAGGTGGACATTCTTTGGGACGAAACCCTGGCGCTTGAAGGTCGTGCTTCATACTACGACCGTGCGGGCGCACTTAAGGACGTAATCCAGAATCATCTGTTGCAAATTTTGTGCATCATTGCAATGGAGCCTCCGATCAGCATTGAGGAGCATGATTTGCGCGACGCCAGGTTCGACGTGCTACGCTCGGTGCGCCCGCTGACTTCGGCTGACGCAGTATTGAAATCTCACCGCGCCCGCTATACTGCCGGCCGTTTGGGTGACACCGGCGGGGCGGACGGGCGCGTTGTTCCGGCTTACGTCGAGGAGAAAGGGGTTAGCCGGCAGCGCGAAACGGAAACCTTCGCCGAGATCGTTCTGGAACTCGACAGTTGGCGCTGGTCCGGGACTCGCTTTGTGCTGCGAACAGGCAAGGCGTTTTCGCACCGACGCAAGGAAGCCGTGCTGAGGTTTCGCCCCGTCCCGCGCCTGCCCTTCGGCAACGACGCCTCAGCGAGACTTACTGCCAACGAACTGCGAATCGGGCTAGACGGACCATACGGCTTTGCTCTGCATTTGACGGGCCTCAAGACCGGACCGCCATCACATTTCGCGTCGATGATTCTGGACGCGGAACTGCCCGCGCCCGAACTGCCCGCCTACAGCCGCGTGCTGATGGACGTTCTGAATGGCAACAACGCATTGTCAATCAGAGGGGACGAAGCAGAACAAGCATGGCGGATCGTGACGCCCGTGCTGCAAGCGTGGGCCGATGGACGGGTTCCGATGCAAGAGTATCCGGCCGGGTCGGACGGGCCTCCCTCTGCAACGCAGGCGTAGCGATTATGACAAATTCAGCGATCGACACTCGCTACGTCACGATGGTTGCTTCCGGAGCCGCACTCGGCGGATTTCTTTTCGGCTTCGACACCTCAACCATGAATGCGGCTATTACCGGCATTCGGTCCACGCTTGAACTGAGTAGCGCCCAGGTCGGTCTTGTCGCGGCTATTTCCCTGATCGGCGCTGCCATAGGAGCGTGGTTCGCAGGCCCGGTTGCGGCGCGGTTTGGCCGCAACCGCGTCATGTTCATCGCCGGCGCGCTGATTACACTTGGCGCGTTGGCATTCTCGTTGACGAGTCAAATGGTGCTGCTTGGTCTCTTTCGATTGATGGTCGGCTTGGGCATCGGCTCGGCGAGCGCGGTCGTCCCTGCCTACATCGTCGAAATTTCGCCTCCAGCCATCCGCGGACGGCTCGGCTCGTTGTGGCAGTTCGCCATCGTCATCGGACAACTGCTCGGCTTGCTTGCGGGTTACGGGCTGACGCGCTGGGCTGGGTCGGAGGCAGCGCCGTTGTTCTTCGGCGCGGCAGCGTGGCGATGGATGTTCGCCGTAGTCGCTCTGCTCGCGGCTGGCTACGTATTCATCTCACGTTTACTGCCCCAAACGCCGGAAGACTTGATTCGCTACGGTCACGAAAACGATGCCCGGGCGCTACTGAGCAGAATTGGCGGCGTCACGGTGGAAGAGGAAATCGCGTCGATTAGCGAGGAGTTGGGGAAAGAGAGCAGGGTCGCTACGCTCAAAGATTTGCGTGGCTCTAAGTTCGGGCTCAAGGCACTCGTCTGGGTGGGGATTTTGCTTGCCGTCTTCCAGCAACTCGTCGGGATCAACGTCGTCAAGACCTACTCGAACGCTTTGTGGCGGTTGGTCGGGTTCTCCACGGGTGCGTCCTTCACCATCAGCATCATCACCGTGCTCGTGAGCATCGCCTCAACCATGGTGGCGATTGTGATCATCGATATGGTTGGCCGCCGCGCGATGCTCCTCAGCGGAGCGGGGATGATGGCGATGGCGTTGGGAACGCTAGCAGTGTGCTTCTGCACGGCAACTGGCAGCGGTGACGACATCGTCTTGACCCGCCGTGCAGCCATTACCGCGCTCATCGCCATCAACGTGTTCTCCGTCGCGTTTGGCGTCACTTGGGGACCTGTGATGTGGGTGATGCTGGGCGAACTGTTCGCCGGGAACCTGCGTACCGTCGCCGTCGCCGTCTGCACCGCGGCCAATTGGATCACGAATTGGGCCGTCACCCGGACATTCCCGTTGCTTGCGGGTATCGGACTCGGCTTCGTGTATGGACTCTACTCAGCGTTTGCCGTGCTTGCGTTCGTCTTCGTGCTGAAAGCGTTGCCGGAAACGAAGGGACGTGCAATCACTTGATGGCGGATTTCATGTGACTAGCGCGAATCACCAGAGCAACGACGGCGACGGCCTGCGAGGGCGAATGGCTGCGATTGTGTCGCGTGCATGGGCGATGGTGAGTGCTGACGCTTGGCTGCTGCTGCAAAGGACAATCGCTGCGACCGCAGCGTGGTTGATTGCGAAGCGAGTCTTCGATCATCACGAGCCGTTCTTCGCACCCATTGCCGCGGTTATCGCGCTCAATGCTTTACTCGGCGAGCGCGGCTCGAATGCGATGCGGTTGTTGCTTGGCGTGGGCGTCGGAATTCTGGTGGGAGAACTCACGGTCGTCGTGCTCAGCGGCGGTTACGGCGCCCTGGCGCTGTCCACCTTCGTCGCAATGGCGATTGCCCGTGCTCTTGGGGGCGCACGCGTCACTATCAGTCAAGCGGCAGCCAGCGCCATCCTCACTGTGGTATCCGCGAACGATCAAGCTGGAACGGAGCGGCTGTTCGATGCTGTCATCGGCGCCGGTGTCGCGCTCGTCTTCAGCCAATTCCTCTTCTCTCCGGAGCCAATCGCCTTGCTGCGCCGCGCAGAGTCGGCAGCGTTGGCTGACATTTCGCACGGGCTTGAGCTAACGGCCCGTGCGCTCGAACGTGACGACTACGAGTCGGATGAACGTGCATTGAACAGCGTCCGCAATTTGCGCGACCGCTTAGTTGAACTGACTCGCCTGAGACGTGCCAGCAGCCGCGTAGCCCGTCATTCAATCGTCTGGCGGTCGCAGATGACGCCGGTCGTGCGCGAAAAAGAGAGCGCCGATTACCTCGATCTTGTCGGCAGCAGTTGTCTGATGCTCGCGCGTACCGCCATTGCCGTAAAGCCGCCTGAACGCCGAACGCTCGCGCCGAGTGTGCGCGAACTGTCTAACGTGGTCGACGGTTTGGCGAAGAACCTCGGAGACCTTCAGATGCGCCAAGGTGCGGCTGACCGCGCGCTCGACATCGCTCGCCGGCTTGGCAGCAGCGGCATTCGGTCCAAACCGACCCTCGCCGCTGCACAACTAACCGCGCAGATGCTGGCCGCCGACATCATGGTGTTCGCCGGAGTCTCTCCCGACCAGGCTGCGGGCGCAATACAAGCGTCGAGCGGAGAACCTCTAGTTCCTCTCCCGCCGAACACGCCCCGAATACCATTCCTTTTCAACCGACGGCGCCCGCGTAGATGAGCGCCTTACATCTCCGAGTGTCGACGAGGGCGGATCGCTGGCCGGCAACGATCCCGATTAAACTCAGACCAGTTTTTGGCTAACGTCGCTAGGGTTGGTTGCGACGTATACCGTGCTGGTTGTTCTGTGTACATCACCGGCTCGCGCCAATGTAAAAATTGGTTCATCAGGTGGGACATCTAACGGAAACATCGATTCAACTAACCCCACCAAGAAAACTCCACAACTCAAAGGCGCTGGTAGCATTCAACGATAACGACACCGCAAATAGCTTCCTGGTGTCATGGGGGACGAAGTTTTTCGACGCCGTAGAGGACCGCTCCTGGCTACCATTGTCGTTCCGGAAACGGGCGGCTGGCAGAACTGGCAGTCCGTGACAAGTGCAGCCATATCAGCCAGCGGCATCCATAACCTCTACGTGGTTTTCAAGGGCTCCGGTGCAATCGGGAACTTGAACTGCTTTCAGTTTCACTAGACAGCACGGCGCTGAATCACGAACTCTTACCAATCCGCGGAGACGGCGAAAATGAGGAGCCACATGACAGCGTGGATGCGATTTGCAGTACTCGCTATGGGACTCGCTCTGGCTTGTGTGGCACTACACCTCCGGGCGCAGAATGTTTCAGTTGATCCCGCAAAGATGCCACGCATTGCTACCGTCGATGCCCGATTCCAGTCCTACAACATTGAGATGGCGGAAGTCACCGGGGGAAGCTTCTGGAAGCCATACAAGAGTCAGCCCGCGAAGAAGACTGAAGCGAAGCCATCCTTACCGCAGTCCGGCTCCACTCCGGCAGGGATGGACCCGAACCTGTACGAATACCGTCCGCCTATCGACCTCTCAAATAGTCGTCTGCGCAAGTTGGCTGCGGCGCTCGGCCCAGCGTATGTTCGGGTCAGCGGGACATGGGCGAACTCGGTTTACTTCGCGGATTCAGACAACCCGCCGGCCAAAGCGCCAACCGGATTCAGCGGCATTCTGACGCGAAAAGAATGGAAGGGCGTAATCGAGTTCGCGCATGCGGTGAACGCCGAGATCGTGACGTCGTTCACAACGAGTGTAGGTACGCGAAATTCTAACGGCTTATGGACGCCCAAGCAGGCGGACGAATGGCTCGCCTATACCAAATCAGCAGGAGGCCGGATCGCAGCAACCGAATTTATGAATGAACCCACGTATGCGGCGATGGGCGGCGCACCTAAAGGGTACGACGCCGCGGCGTATGGACGCGACGTCGCTGTGTTTGGGCCTTGGCTGAAGAAGAATTCTCCCGGCACTCTGTTCCTCGGCCCTGGTTCTGTCGGCGAAGGACCATTCGCCATGGAGATGGGCAGCGAAATGCTGAAAACGGAAGACCTGTTGAAAGCAACCGGGCCGGTAGTCGACGTCTTCTCCTATCATCTTTATGCTGCCGCATCGAAGAGGTGCGCTGCTCTAGGCGAGCAGAACCAAACGACAGCTGCAGCGGCGCTATCGCCGGAGTGGCTTTCCCGTCCTGAAAAGATTAATGCATTCTATGCAAACCTTCGCGACCGCTTTGAACTCGGCAAGCCGCTCTGGATTACCGAGACCGCCGATGCAGCGTGCGGGGGAAATCCCTGGGCCTCGACTTTCCTCGATACCTTTTGGTACCTGATAGAACACGCAAGTCTGGCGCAACGCGGCGTGAAGGTCATCATGCATAACACGCTTGCTGCGAGCGACTATGGCTTGCTTGACCCGGATACCTTCGAGCCTCTCCCAAACTACTGGGCGACCCTGTTGTGGCACAAACTGATGGGGACCAAAGTGCTCAATCCGCAAATATCAACCCCGCCTAATACTTATGCCTACGCGCAATGCCTACAGGGGCGGCCTGGCGGTGTAACGCTCCTCGTCATCAACGCAGATCGGCAGAAGGAACTCGCAGTCATGCTGCCCGAAGCCGCCGAGCGGTACACACTTACCGCGAGGCAACTGCAAGACATGCTCGTTCAGCTCAACGGCAATACGCTTCGACTCAATGGCGACGGGGGGCTACCCCAACTGGAGGGCGAGCCAACGAAAGCAGGCCGTGTGAGCTTCGCGCCCGGCACGATCACCTTCCTGGCGGTTGCAACTGCGCAGAACAAAGCCTGTGAAGCGGAAGAGTGACGCCGATTACGGGGATCGCTGATGGTGGTTCTCTGCGTAGAGTATTGGCTGCCGTATGCCTGTTAGCCGATTCCCTCCGCCTGATGCGCGCTGTTGCCGGCGAGTATGGTTGGATTTCCCTCCGCGATGCCGGTTGCATCCTTGTTGTATGCCTGTGTAATAGGACCGTCATTCTAGCGGCTTCAGGTAGGAATAATCCTGTTAGTTATCCTGAACGCCACGCCATGAAGATTCGTCGCGAAACCCCGACGAAGCGTTGCCACGCGTGACAATTCGATTCCGGCTTTCTCAATCGCAAATGCGGTGTTATGTTACTGCTCGCATTTACACGTCGTAAACACGAGGATGGCTACATACGAGATCACTTACGCGTGATTGAGGCCGAAACGCTTCAGCAAACCATCGTCGCGTCCGTCGTAACCCAGCGCCCCACGCCCTCCGGCGCCGAGCACGTCTTTGTAAATAACATCCGGCACTGGTCGATGTTTGCGATCGTTCTCATCCACTGCTATGTCTTTGCAGCTGGATCCACGCTGGAACTACCCTTTGGGACAGAGATGTTTGTACAAGCCGCCAAGTTCGGTACCATCGGCTTCTTCTTCATCTCAGGATTTCTTTTGGGTGAGCGCGTGGAGGCAAGAGGGCGCTTGGAGTACTTTAAGAGGCGTCTCCGCCGGCTGTGCGTGCCCTGGATGTTCTGGATTGCGGCGTACTGCTGCTTGCTTGTTGTAGGTCATGCGGTACTCCAGGAAGTACTTCCTACCTTCGACGAAATTGCGTCGCTAGTCTTCCAGGCTTTATTCAATACAGCATACTGGTTTGTTCCGAATATGCTTCTGGCTTCGGCGATGATGTTGGCGTTTGCGCGCTATATAGAAGGTTGGCGATTCGGAGGGGCGCTTCTCGGTGCCGCATTGTTCTATGCTGCGAACATTTATGGCCACTGGATACCAAGTCAACATTCGACAGCAGTATTTGGCTTTGTGGGTTATCTCTGGCTGGGTGCCTGGAGTTCCCGGAACTGGGAGAAGGTGAGAAGGGTTCTGTCGCAGTTCCCACCCCGGCTCCTGCTTTGCCTTGCGATACTTGCGTGGGCCTTGTGCCTTGCGGAAGCGCATCACTTGAGGTCATTGGGAAGCATAGATCCGCTCAATGCGCTTCGCATTAGCAACCAGGCATTCTCAATCGTCGTTGTGATGCTCTTTTTGAAGCTGTCGAAACCCGCCTGGCCCAAGTTCATCAATGTTCGCGAACATACATTCGGCCTGTATCTTACCCACAGCTTGGTCTTGGTGTTAGTCATGCGGGTGCTCAAGCAATACACCGGTTCGGGGCCAGCGTCCTCAGCGCTGGGGCGATTCGGCTTAGGGACGCTTGCCTTCGCACTGACCTACGCGGGTTCGGTGATACTCACCAAGTGGTTGGCCGCACATCCGAAACTGAACTGGAGCGTTGGCGCGAAAGCGAAGGGCAATTGGGAGAGAAGCGCTCCATAGCCAGTTCTACCCTCCGGCACAGAACCTCGCAAGAAGCACGCGCCATGGCTGATTCGTGTTGTACGGGTGCTTCTCGAATTTGAAATTCTGGGCAGAGATCGGGCCGTTAGGCGTTATCTCGCTGTCTAAAATGCAGGGGCGGGTTGGGGGACGCGGGCCTACGACGGCAGCACGCCGATTTGTTTCAACATCCCCATTAGGTCATAGAACAAGTTCTCCTCAATGATCTCACTATTTTTCCAGTGGTAAGGGCCGAACAGTTAGCTGCTTCCGACTCGCTATCCGATTTTCGCGGCCAGCATGGAAATCGATCCGCCATCGACGCCTTCGACTGGAAACGTGACGTCCTCGCTGTTTTGCCTGGTCGCGAGTACATAGAGGAGCGGCAGGTAGTGGTCAGGCGTTGGAATTGAGAGCGCCGCATCTTTTCCAAGCGACTCGTAGTCGATGAGCGGCTTGTACTCCCCGGCCAGGATCATCTCTCGCGCCATCGTCTCGAAGCGCAGCGCCCAATCGTAGGGATCTGACATGTGGCGGCCCCAGGCGTAGGTGTGAAGGTTGTGAACGAGGTTGCCGCTGCCTACGATCAATATGCCTTCGTCGCGCAACGGGGCAAGCTTCTCTCCGATCTGGAAGTGAAAGTTTGCGGGCTGTGTTTCGTCGATGCTTAACTGCACGATGGGTACGTCCGCCTCAGGATAAACGTGTCGCAGCACAGACCATGTGCCGTGATCGAGACCCCACGTTCTATCAAGTACAACCGGGACCGGAGAGAGCAACTCTTGAACCCGGCGGGCAAGTTCTGGATCGCCAGGAGCTGGGTATTGGACTTGGTACAACTCTCTAGGAAATCCGCCGAAGTCGTGAATGGTCTCCGGCGCGGTAGTTACAGTTACTCCCACCTCTGAAACGTACCAGTGCGCTGAAATTGATAGAACAGCCTTGGGCCTAGGAATGCGCTGGCCCAAAAGCTGCCACTGCTCGGTGTACTTATTTCGCAGGACGGCATTCATCGGATTGCCGTGGCCGAAGAAAATCGCGGGCAGAGTGTCAGCCATGAAGTCACCCCAAGTTGTATGTGGAGTAATTTTACCTGCATTATCTTCCGAGGCTGAACCGATCGGTTGCAACCGTTCGCCACGTCGAGCAGCGTCGGCAAGCGGCCATCGTGATAGAACGCCCCGTTATGCTCCGGAAGCATGAACCGAATGAAGACAGTCTGAACCCGGCACTCAATACGTCGAGCAGATCAGAAGCGCGTATCTGTAATCTCGTGCAGTATCGACCACTTCATCTGCATGTGTAACCTATCTCACATTCCGCGTGCGCGCCTGTCCTCTTCACTAGCAGAGCGATTCGGAGCGGCGATCACACGTGGCGGAGTTCGTCTTCGCTGAGGCCGAAGTAGTGTCCGACCTCGTGGATGACCGTGAGGCGGATCTGCTGCTGGATTTCGGCTTCGGAGCCGCAAACAGCCTCGATGTTTCGCTGATACAGGATGACTCGGTCCGGGCCCGCGGATAAATCGAATACGCTCTTCTTCGTGGCCGGTGTTCCAATGAATTGACCCAGCATGAGTGGCCCGTGAGAGACCATGCCGCGCGGTCGCGGGAGCCGGCGTGGCGACTCAGGTGGCAGATTCTCGACGAGCACGGCGACGTTCTTCATGCGTTTGCGGAACTCGTGTGGAAGCGAGTCGAGCGCGTCGGCTACCAGTTCCATGAAACGCTGCTCGCTGAGGCGGGGCATGGGGAGATGGTAACGCAAGTTCAGCCGAGCCTCGGCATACCCCGTGCACAATGCTCTGGCCGTGACCTCAGGGTCCGCTAAAGTTTAGGGACGCGTCTTCGCGATCTCTGGCGCTTTGCGCCTCGCCGGCGAGGGTACCTCCAGGTGGTAACGCGTGAGGTGGTCGCGCAGAATTTCGAAGCCTTCTTCCGGCGTGCTTACGTAATGGAATAGATTGATGTCCTCTGACGAGATCGTGCCGGCATCGGCAAGCGCTTCCAGGTTCAGGACGCGGCTCCAGTACTCCTTGCCATAAATGAGCACGGCGATCCGCTTGGCCAGCTTCTCGGTTTGAGCCAGCGTGAGGATTTCGAAGAGTTCGTCGAGCGTGCCGAAGCCTCCGGGGAAGACGACGAGCGCCTTCGCCAGATAAGCAAACCACAACTTGCGCATGAAGAAGTAGTGGAACTCGAAGTTGAGTTCCGGCGTGATGTAGGGGTTGGGCATCTGCTCGAAGGGCAGATTGATGTTCAATCCGATGGTTTTGCCACCGGCTTCACGCGCACCGCGGTTCGCGGCTTCCATGATTCCAGGGCCGCCGCCGGTGGTAACAACAAAGCGCTGTCGCTTGGAAGGGATGCTCATCGACCACTCGGTGAGCATCGACGCAAGGCGACGTGCATCTTCGTAATAACGCGCCATTTCGACAGCCGTGCGTGCACGTTTCATCTGTTCTACGGGCGGAGCTGCATACGCGGAACCCGGCTTTTCGAGAAGTTGCAGCGCTTCATCGGCGTTATAGCGGCTGCTGAATCGCGCGGAGCCGAAAAAGACTACGGTATCCTGCACGCGTTCGCGACGGAAGCGGGCCAGAGGTTCCATGTACTCGGAAAGGATGCGCAGGGCACGGCCATCCGGTCCACCGATGAAGTTCTTGTTTTCGTAAGCGAGAGGTGCGCGGAAGTTATTCGGGTTCTCTATTTCATCCATGCGTGGCGAACTCGTGCGACAAATGGCCGCAGACAACTTGCCGGTTTAACCGGATCACCAGCATACAGAAATCGTTTCAACGTCGAAAGTTGTTTCCTGGATATCGCTGCCGCATTCGCTTAGGCGGTCTTATCAGCAGGTTTGTTCTCTCGGTAGTGGACGGCCTCCCAGATACCAAGCCATACATCGAGCAAGCCAATACCGGTAACAATGCCGCGAACGAAATTCTGTAGCAGAAACTGTTTCAAAACAGGGAAGCCGATCAGCAGGCTGTTCTCCGTCCACACACGCGTCCACGGCAAAATGGCAAGGAGCATCCCCACTTCCACGCAGAACACTACGTAGACGACCAGCGAAAGGCGGTGCGCCCAGACAGAAGCCCGCGAGTTCTTGTTCCCGCCGGATTCAACGTTCTCGGGCGAAGCAGGGTTGGGCGGCACAACGTTGGGCGGAAGCAGCGTCGGGCCGCCGGCGTCGGGTGGCAAGGAATCGGTCAATGAAGAATTCAATCTGTAGGTCCCCGTTTGAGCGTCCTCGCCGGTTCCGGTACCTCCCGGACTCGAAGTTCCAGGCGCGGCTGCTTTGCGAGTCTGGGTAGGATCCATAGATAGGATTTTACGACTTCAGAGCTTTGATGCGCTCTGCAACGTCACGGTAGTCGATATTGGAACCATAAACTTCCATGAAGTTTGTGAGGGCGAGGGCTCGGTCGCCGGAAAGCTCATGTGCGCACGCGAGTTCGTAGTGGATGGCAGTGCTGGTCTCCCCGTCGGGCGCAAGCTTCAGCGCCTTGTCATACCATTTCAGCGCGGCTTCGGGCACGCCTTTTTCGACAAAGCAATTCGCCAGCCAAGTGTAGGCCTGCATCACCTGAGCGAATGGCTGGCCATGATCGATGGCCAGTGCGACTTTCTGCAACTCGCCGATCGCTTCGTCCAGCAACCCCATTTCCTTGAACGCAACGCCAAGGTTGTAGTGCGTGTCGGGGTCTTCGCCTGCTCCGCTGTCCTCTTCTACGTCGTCTTTGAACTCGGCGAACATGTCGGCGAGCACAGTCGATGTCTCTTGCTCTTCGGCCGTCGGCGCAGGCCCTGAGGCGAAGGCGACTTCGGAGGAGATGGCAGCAGCAATTTCCTGAACGGCCGGTGCCGCTTGCGGAACGGCCCGCAGCGGCGCAGGAGTGGTAGCAATTGCCGGGACCTGGGCGACTGCGGGTTCCGGCGCACTAGTCGGCTTACCCTTCGCGCCAATGACAAAGTCTTCTCCCAGCGATCCTTCAAGATCGAGAACAAAGTTGCCGAGCACATCGGCAGCCTTATCGGGAGTCTCCACGGGCGCAGCAACTGGCGGCAGAGCGGGTTCGACGACCGGCGGGACGATTGTTACCGGCAAAACCGCCGTGGCGAGTGGCAATTCCAGTAACGGCTCCGGTTCGCTTACTGCTTGCAGCGCCACTGGCTCGAGCGGAACCTCCAAGATGGATGGCTCATCGCCAGCAATGCTGAGCGTGGGCAGACTGGGAGCGACGTCCAAAAGCGGCTCGGATTGCTGATCGGCAACGGCGTCGAGGGTCGATGGTTCGAAGAAAAATTCTGCGATGCGCGGTTCCGGTGCGGGCAGGGCTGTGAAGACAGCATCGTCCGCCTGTAAAACCGGTTCTACTTCGATTGAGAACTCCGCTTCACTCCGAGCTTCTGGTTTTGCAGGTAGCTGTCCGTGTAGCTCCACGAGCAACGGATGTTCTGGCGCCTGTACCGCCAGATTGTCAATGGCGGCCGCAGCCTCTGCCCACATTGCCTGCGAAATGTAGAAACGCGCCTCGTCAATAATGTCTTGCGCAGGATCGACTGCTTCTTCCGTGAGCTCCGGCGTGATTTCCAACACATCTTCAAATACATCCGCAAACGCGGCGTCGTCTGAGACGGCCGGCACGACCTCGGGGACGGCCGCGGTGAGGGGCGGGATGTCAGCCGAGACGATCGTCTCCCACTCGTCCGAGAGATCGAATTCGTGTGTTTCCGAAAGTGCCGCTGCAGGTTCCACCTCAGGCGTGGGCAACGGTCTGACCGCGTCCGGTTCGGCTGGCAAGTCGAAGGTAAACTCCTGCACCATGCCTTGCTCGACGGGCACGGGCTCCGCAGTTTCCTCAATTGCAGACGGCATTTCAAACGAAGCCGAAAACGCCTCCGTGGCTTCAATCGCTGCATCGGGCAGAGGCGTCATAGCGACGGCGGGCTCTGCCGTGACCTGTGGGACCGGAATTCCGGCCTTTTCAGCGTACCGGGCCGCCATGTCCGCATACTGATTTGCTTCTGTCGTGTGCCCCGCCGCGGAGTACACGGTATGCAAGACGCTGCACGCGCGGGCGGCATCTTCGAAGCGCTCGCTCCGCGCATAAAGTGAGGCGAGGCGCTGGTTGACGCGCACGTCAAAAGGTGCGAGTGGCAGTACGGATTCCAGCGGTGGAATTGCTTTTGCGGGAACGTTATAGGAATCGAACAGTTCGGCTTCGGTCAGCGCCGTTTGTAATGCGTCGGCGACGGAGTCGGAGTAATGCTGCTCGAGCACGGTCTCCACAGGCTCGAGCTCGTCGACCATGAACGCCTTGCCGCCCTGTTCGACCGACATCGGACGAACCAGAGCATCTTGTCCAAGGCGCGCCAGAACCTGTTTGTGATTCTGCGTGTGGAGCGGATTCTCCGGCTCCATCTCCGCCAGTTCCTTGTAGAGATCACGCGCGCGCACCAGATCGCCTGACTGCACACAGGCATGCGCCAGCAGCTCCATGATCTCGCCGGAGTAAGCAGTATCGCCGGCTTTCTGGAATAGCTTGTGCAACACGTCCAGAGCGGCGGCGTCATCTTTCACGCGGGCGATGCTGCCATGCAGCACCGCTAACGCATTTGGATCCGTAGCGAGCAGGCGGTCGGAAAACTCGTCGTAGAGCTTCAGAGCCTCGGCAACGTTGCCATTTCCGATCAGCATCTCGGCGTAGCTGTTCATGCCGCTCACATCGCTGTGTACGGTGAAGAGCTTGCGCGCGACGGGCTCGGCCTCCTCCTGCCTGCCCTGTTGCAGATAACAATTCAGCAGCGCACGGAGTGAGGCGGGGCGAGAGTCGAGATCGGGGAGTTGCTCGAAATAGATGATGGCAGAAGCGGGGTCGCCCGTTTCCAGCGCGACCTGTCCACGCATTTCCAGCGCGCGCCCGTTCTGCGGATCAAGTTGGAGCACCCGGCCAAGCGCTTCGCCGCAGGCGTCCAGCACATTACGCTGGCGCAATGACTCGGCGGCGCGGAAATAGATATTCCTCGCCTCATCTTTCTTTCCGAGGCGGACGTAGAGGTCCGCCAGCTTCGATTGCATGCTGGCATTCTCGGGATCGAGTTCCAGCAATTTCTGAAAGATATGGGCCGCGCTCTCCAGGGCACCGTTGCGCATGTGGGCATCGGCAACGTGCATGTATTGGGAGCGAGCGTCGGTGTAGAGGCCCTGTTGCGTGTAGAGTTCCGCGAGTTTCTGTACGCATTCGATCGCCGTTGGGCTCAGCTTGGTGAGCTTTTTGTACATGGCGATGGCCTTGACCGTGAAGCCCTGGGTGGCATAGGCGTCGCCAACGCGACGGAAGTAGGTAACGGCCTGGTCCACCTGGCCGATTCGCGCGTTCAAGTCTCCGATGGTGTTGAGGACCGTGAGGTCTTTGGGGTCCTCGCGCACAACCTTCTCATATTCGGTGATGGCATTCTGCAGCTTGCCCTGCTGCACAAATTTCTCCGCCGAGCTGAGAACCTTCGTTTTGTTGAAGCCGAATCCGAGCGCCATAAAGAATTTGGACTCCGGGGGGAAGACACCTAGGCGGCGGCGACCTGCTACCCGGCGCCAGGGGTCTCGACGTCGAGAGTAGCTGTTTACTGCGGGTACAGTACCACAGTTGTTGTTCCTGCCCCAAGCTGTCGGCTAGACCGAAAGTGCGTGTACGCAGGGCATTACGTGCCGGTTACCCGTTTACGTTTGACACTGGCCCACACTGTCAACTACGGTGGCTGGCTTGGACTACTCACGTCTATATAAGCCGGCCGGTCTGCCCCTGGCAGTTCGTAGCATCGCCGTGCTCCTCTTGCTTACGGCGGCTGCGCTGGCCGTGCATGGTTACCATATTGGCGTCGAGGATCAAGCCATCTATCTTCCAGCGGTCAAGCTGGACCTCGATTCCTCTCTGTACTCGCACGACCGGGAATTCTTCCTCCCGCAGACGCGCCCCACGCTGATTGATGAGGCTGTAGCCGCGACCGTCCGCACGACGCATGGCTCGGTGGAATGGGCGGTATTCGCCTGGCATGTCGGGTCGCTGTTCCTGTTCCTGTTCGGGTGCTTGCAAGTCGCGCGACGAATATTTCTGCGAGAGTGTGCGCGATGGGCGGGTGTCAGCCTGGTGACGACGCTGTTGACAATTCCCGTAACCGGTACGGCGCTGTATCTGATCGATCAGTATCTGCATCCGCGCGCGTTGGCAACAGCGTTCATTTTGTTCGCCGCCGCTGAACTGCTGCCCGATGAACGCAAGGCGCGAACGACGCTGGCAGGCTGGGTGAGGATCGCATTGTGGGTGGTGCTTGCAGCACTGGTTCACATACAGATGGCTTTCTTCGGAGTGCTGCTACTTGTGTTTCTGGTTTTCCCGTTCGAAGAGATTTTTCCGTGGGAGCGACAGGCAGATCGGCACATCGATGCGGAAGTTGGTTCGGAAGTGGGTGTATTAGCGGCGGCAACGCTTTTGATGCCGCTCGGCACGTTGTTTCAGTCCGCACCGCCCGAGTGGCGTGAAGCCATGCTGACGCGGTCGCAACACTTCTTATTGAGATGGGAATGGTACGAGTGGCTGGGCGTCTTCGCGCCGATGGCGCTGCTGTGGTGGTTCGCCCTAATCGGAAAGCGCATGGAGTCGCCGGCGCTCGCATTGCTTTGCCGCCGGCTGACATATCTCGCCATCTTCGTTTTTGTGGGTGCGGCGATCACGACGATCCCTTCGCGCTTCGAACGCCTCACGCCCTTCCAGCCGATGCGGATGTTCCACCTCATCTACGTGCTTATGTTCCTGGTGATGGGTGGACTGCTCGGCGAATACGTCTTGCAGAAGAAGGTCTGGCGATGGGTGGCGTTGTTTCTGCCAATTTGTGCCGGAATGTTTTACGCGCAACGCGAACTGTTCCCGTCGACGCGGCATATCGAATGGCCGGGTCGCTCGACAGGAAATGGTTGGGTTGAGGCTTTCGCCTGGGTTCGAAAAAATACGCCGAAAGACGCTTTCTTCGCCATGGACCCTCATTACATCAGCTCCAACGGCGAAGACTATCACGGATTTCGCGGCCTGGCCGAGCGTGGCCAGATGGCTGATCGCGATAAAGATCCCGGCGTAGTCACGTTGTTTCCTGCCATCGCGCCGCTGTGGCATCGGCAGGTGTATGCGCTCGATGGATGGGCTGGGTTCAATGGAGGCGACTTCCACCGTCTGCATACTGACTTCGGCGTGAATTGGGTGATTTTGGCCGTGTCGAGCCGAACGCCATCCGGCGCCGATTCTGCGAAAAAAGGTCTGGACTGCCCCTATCGGAACTCGGCGGTATTCGTCTGTAAGGTAGAGTAATCCTAATAGTTCTTAAGCCGTAATCTATGGAACCCATTCGGCTGTTCGCACGTATACAGAGCTGAGAGACGTTCATGCGCCGGGGCCAAAACATAAAAGAACCCGCAGTTATTGCCTTTGAGACGATGAGAACGCACAAGCTGCGTTCATTCCTCATGCTCCTGGGCGTCATCCTGTCTGTCTCCACGCTGATCCTTGTCGTCGCCCTCATCTCGGGGACGAATCGCTATATGGCGGAGCGCGTTGCGAACATGGGCTCCGGTGTCTTCCTCGTGCAGCGATTCGGCATCATCACCGACGCGCAGGAGTTTGTGAAGGCGTCGCGCCGCAACAAGAACGTCACGTGGGAAGACTACGAGTACATCCGCGACCAGATGCGACTTGCCAAGAATGTAGGCCTGGAGAGCCGGTCGAACGGGCGCATTCGTTACGAGCGAGAGACGGCGGAAGACGTCAGCGTCCGGGGCGTCACGGCGAACATCGGCGAGATGGATATAGAGGAACCGGAGCGCGGACGTTACATATCCGACGCCGACAATGACCATCGCTCGACGACGGCGATGATCGGTTCCGAAGTTGCGAAGAAACTTTTCGCAGGCGCCGATCCGTTGGGAAAGACCATCGTCATCGACGGACACGAGTACACGGTCGTCGGCATTGCGAAACCGATCGGCTCCGTACTCGGGCAGCCGCAGGACAACTTCGCTTATATCCCGATACAGACTTTCATGAAGGTATATGGGATACAGAACCGCTCGTTCAATATCAACATCCAGGCGATCGGGCCGGAGTGGATGGCGCGCACGCAGGACGAAGCGCGAACGTTGATGCGCGCGCGCCGTCACCTGAGCCCGAACGAGGATGACACCTTCGGCGTGGTGAGCAGCGAATCGCTGATGGAGTTGTGGGGCAACCTGACGGGCACGTTGGCCGGAGCCATGGTGGGCGTCGTCTCTGTGTTCCTTGTCATTGGCGGCGTAGTGATCATGAATGTCATGCTGGCGAGCGTGACGGAACGCACGCGCGAGATTGGTATCCGCAAGTCTCTTGGGGCTCGCGGCAGTGACATCCTCATGCAGTTCCTGGTGGAGTCGGCGACAATGTCCACGATAGGCGGCGCGCTGGGCATCGCCATCGCCTGGTTGCTGGCGGTAGTCGTGGAGGCTACGACTCCGGTCCCCATGGCCGTACCCATAGCGGCAGTCATCACGGCACTCACGGTGTCAACCGCAGTTGGTGTGTTCTTTGGAGTTTATCCAGCACGGCGCGCATCGAAACTAGATCCGATTGAGGCGCTGCGGTACGAGATGTAGTACAGGGAACGTATGCGAACGCTGAAAAGAATCTTCCATCTCGGCGAAAACACGAAGATGGCGCTGGCTACCCTGCGCGAACACAAGGCACGTTCGGTGCTGACCGTGCTGGGTGTCGTCATCGCGGTCGTGGTCCTCATCCTCGTCTTCTCCATTATGTATGGCGTCGATAAGGACATGCGCGCGTTCCTGGAAGACTTCGGCACGGACACGCTGTTCATCTTCAAGTTCGACCCCGGCATACGCGTCGGCAGGCTCAGCCAGGAGGAGCGCCAGCGCAAACCACTGACAATCGAGGATGCCGAAGCTATCAAGGATGAGTGCACGTCTGTTCGGGCCGTAACGACAGAGGTGGCATGGAGTTTCCAGCCAGGACCGCGGACGTTCATTCCCTCGGCGAAAGTTGGCAGCAAAGAAGTCTTCAACATTCAGTTCGAGGGCGCTACGCCTTCATATGAAGCGGTTCAGAACGCGCACATGGCGATGGGCCGCTTCTTCAGCGAAGCGGAAGACATGCATCGCGCGGAAGTTGCCGTACTCGGCTGGGACCTGGCCGACACGCTTTTCCCGGACCATCACGCGGTTGGCAAAACGGTGCAGGTCAGCGGAATGACCTTTGAAATCATCGGCGTGATTGAGAAGCGCAAGGGCGTTTTTCTGCGCGACAGCAGCGCCGATAAAGAAGTCATCATTCCGTACCGGACGTACAAGAAGCACCGTCCGCAAGACAAAGAGAACATGATCTCCGTCCAAGCCGAGCCGGGACTGAAAGTGGCGGCAGAGGATGAAGTCCGAGGCGTGCTGCGGCGGCGGCGTGGCGACGGCTTCCACAAGCAGGACAGCTTCGGCCTGACGAGCGCCGAAGCCATGAGCGAGCAGTTCCGCGGCATCATGGGAATGGTAGCGCTCATCACCGTGGTCATCAGCTCCGTCGGTCTGCTGGTCGGAGGCGTGGGCGTCATGAACATCATGCTCATGTCCGTCACGGAACGCACGCATGAGATCGGCGTGCGCAAGGCAATTGGTGCGCGTCGCACAGATGTGATCCGGCAATTCCTTATAGAAGCGGTTCTGCTGACTGGAATGGGCGGCGTCATGGGAGTGCTGCTGGCACTGTTGTTAGTGCTCATCCTGAACCTGGTTCTCCCCAGTGTGCCTGCGGCGGTACCAGCATGGGCCGTAGGTGTGGCCGTGGTAGCGGCAATGGGCGTCGGCCTGTTCTTCGGGATGTATCCGGCGGTAAAAGCCGCGCGCCTGGACCCCGTGGAAGCCTTACGGTACGAGTAGGCAGTCAAAATAAGTGCTAGTGCAGCCACGGATCAGAGCGCAAGAAAGCCGGGCACTTCGCCCGGCTCAGACTGCTGACAAACTAGAGCGTCATATCGACCGGAGCGCCGCAGGCGCGAAGTGGAGACACCTTGTGTTCCGTGTCCCGGACAAACCACAAGGTGGTTGACTACGCGCCCCAAAACCGGCGCTACGCTCGCCATTCACAATTAGAGGTCCGGTCATCGACCAAAATGGGGGTTTGCAAAAATAGCTAACGCACCTGCTCTGATTGCCATCTGATTTTTGATGCAGCAGTTCTGAGGAGGTCCGCCTTGCAATCCTCACTTTTGCGGCTGCGGTTAGGCGTCGTAATCTTGACGGCGGTTCTGCTGACTTCTGTTGCACTCGGTTCAGATGTGGAGAAGACACTCGCATCGCATTCCGGTCTTCGCGGCCGCGTGAAGCAATGCATTGAGCAGACGCTATACCCCGCTCAAGGCGATGTCGCCGAGCGGACCTACACTTCGACATCGATCTACTCGCCCGATGGATCGCTTCTGCAGAGCCGCACCAGCCAAAGTCCGGAGGTGGATTACGTGACCACGTACACGTACGACGCCGACGGCCAGCTTCTGAGAATCACCAGCAGTACGAGTACACCCGATGCCGAACAGTTCAGCGCTACATACTCTTACGACGATAAAGGCCGGCTCGTTTCGATCAGCAGCGGCGGCACTGTGACGACCAGCTATGAGTACGACGAGTATGGTCAAAAGCGCCGAGTCCAACACTACCCTGTTCGCGACGCGGAGCCCAATGCGGCGGTAAGCGGTGTGCAATGGGAGAATAGCGATCTGCACTTTGGATCTCCCTCCGGCGGTACCATCACCACGATCTATGATCAGCGTGATCGTCCCGCGGAGGCGAAGGTAAGCGATGCGAATGAGCGGGTCACCTTGCGCATCGTTCGCGCATATGACGAACAAGGACGGCTTCGAGGTGACAAGCTAATTCCTGAAGATATGGAATCAGCCATCCCGGATGAGTTGGGCGCACTCATGAACGACGCCCAGAAGAAAGCGGTGGCCAAATTCCTGGCGCGGTCTTTTGGTTCCGGGGAGTCGGCATACAAATATGACGCACAGGGCCGCGTAATCGAGAAGCGGGTCACTGGCGGACTACTCGGCAATGAGGTCACCATGATTCGGTACAACGACGGCGGCGATGTCAGCGCGGAGGAGAGCAATCGCACTCCGACGCCGGAAATGAACGCTGCGTTCGGCGTCGATGAGGCTGGCAACATGGCCCCTGTGTCGAAGTCGAAAGGCCTGGGCCCGTCGCGAACCGATGTTCGTTACGCCTACGAATATGACGCGCAGGGGAACTGGACACAGAAGACGGTGTCGGTGCGCTCAGAATCGGATGGCGAGTTCAACGTCTCCATGACCACGCATCGGACATTGACCTACTACTAGGCTTCGAGCATCTCTCAGAAATGCTGTCTTGTATTGACCTAGCGCACGGTGCCCCACATCTGCCTGGTGTTTGCAGATATGGGGCTTAGTTTGATTTCTAGTCGGAACTCGCTAAACGTCACTCGCCACTGGGATGGCGTTCTTGCGGGGGCGCCGGTTCGCTTGCAGTATCTTCTTCCGCAAGCGGAGGGACTTCGGTGTGATCTCAACGAGTTCATCGTCTGCAATGAATTCAATCGCCTGTTCCAGGTTCAGGTTCTTGTGGGGGACCAGCCGGATGGCGTCGTCGGCGCTGGAGGCGCGCATGTTCGTCAACTTCTTTTCGCGAACGCAGTTCACGTCGAGATCGTTGTCGCGCGCATTCTCGCCGATCATCATGCCTTCGTACACTTCGACGCCGGGACCTACAAACAGCTCTCCGCGCTCCTGCAATCCGAACAGCGCATGTGCCGTGGTGGAACCAGCGCGGTCGGCAACCAGAGCGCCGGTCGGGCGGTGGGGAATGTCGCCGAGCCACTCCATGTAGCCGTCGAAGAGCGAGTTCATGACGATGGTACCGCGCGTGTCGGTGAGCAACTCGCTGCGAAGGCCGATCAGTCCGCGGCTGGGTACCTGGAACTCAAGACGCACGCGGCCATAGCCGTGGTTGTGCATCTTCAACATTTGGCCTTTGCGGGAACCGAGCTTCTCGATGACGACGCCGATGAACTCCTCCGGGATATCGATGGTGAGGTGTTCGACGGGTTCCATCAGCTTGCCATCGATGGTCTTGGTCACGATCTCCGGCTTGCCGACCATTAGTTCGTAACTCTCACGACGCATCATTTCGATGAGGATGGCCAACTGCAACTCGCCACGCCCGAGCACCTTGAAGCTGTCCGGGCTGCCGGTATCTTCCACGCGAAGCGAAACGTTGGTGAGCAGTTCCTTCTCAAGCCGCTCACGCAGGTTGCGCGATGTGACGTACTGACCCTCGCGTCCAGCGAACGGCGACGTGTTCACCATGAACTGAATGGCAATCGTCGGCTCATCAATGGCGATGCGCGACAGCGGCGCGGGCGTCTCTATATCGGTAATCGTGTCGCCGATGGTGATGCCTGTCACTCCAGCGACGGCGACAATGTCTCCAAGCTCCGTCTGCTGAATATCAATGCGCTTCAGTCCATTGAAGGAGAACAGTTTGGTAATGCGAACCTTCTCTAGCGTGCCGTCCTGCTTGGCGATCCCGACATCCTGCCCGAAGTTCAGCGTTCCGTTGAAAACGCGCGCAATTGCCAGGCGTCCGAGATAGTCGCTGTAGTCGAGGTTTGCGACGAGGATCTGCAACGGGCCATCGGCGCTGCCTTGCGGTTCGGGGATAGTCTTCACAATCGCTTCGAACAGCGGTTGCAGGTCGCGGCCGGGAACCTCAGGGTCAATCGTGGCTGTGCCCAACTTGCCATTCGTGTAGAGGACGGGGAAGTCGAGTTGATCTTCGCGTGCATCGAGGTCAATGAAAAGATCGTAGATCTCGTTCAGAACTTCCTGCGAACGCGCGTCGGCGCGATCAATCTTGTTGATAACGATAATCGGCGGCAGGCCGGCTTCCAAGGCTTTGCTCAGTACGTAGCGAGTCTGCGGCAGGGGGCCTTCGCTGGCGTCCACCAGGAGCATGACGCCATCTACCATCTTCAGCGCGCGCTCTACTTCGCCACCGAAGTCGCTGTGTCCGGGCGTGTCCACGATGTTGATCTTGATATGGTGATAGAACACGGCTGTGTTCTTGGCCAGGATGGTAATGCCGCGTTCGCGCTCCAGGTCATTGGAGTCCATGACGCGCTCGGCGTGGTGCTCGTTAGCGCGGAAGGTGCCGCTCTGGTTCAGCATGGCGTCGACGAGCGTGGTCTTCCCGTGGTCAACGTGGGCAATGATGGCGATGTTGCGAATAGCCGTGCTCAAAACGTAGGAATCCTTTTCCCGAATGTCAGACGGACGGAAGCAAAACTGGTAGGCTTTCGTTCAGCGCTGGTGCGGGCGTGCGGTTGCGGGCCGGAAGGCTTGAATCCAGTTTACAACAGCGTTGGGCTTCTCCGGCGGGGAAACGGCTAGGAAGGTGCTATAAGCGAGCGGCGTTAGGCGGGTACCGCACTTCGCAACAGCGGAGCTCGGAATACAAAAGGGCGACCGCGATGCCGCCCTTTCGCTACTCACGGAGTTGGTGAGACTTTCAGCAAACTGGCATTAGAGAACGGTAACGTTCTCTGCCTGCCATCCCTTGGGGCCCTTGACGACGTTGAACTGGACGGCCTGACCTTCCTGCAAGCTGCGGAAGCCGTTGGACTGGATGGCGGAGAAGTGAACGAAAACGTCTTCGCCATTCTGACGGCTAATAAATCCAAAACCCTTCGCGTCGTTGAACCACTTAACTGTTCCTTGTTCCATGTTGATGCAAGTTCCTTTTCTGAGTTGTTTGCTGAGTGAGTCGGAGAGAACAACAGAGTCACGTAACGCTGGTTAGGCAGATACTGCTCACGTCCGTCCAAATCAAACGCGCTAAGGATTATATGCAACAAACGGCCGCCGGGCTGCCTCCGGAGTTGCACAGATACTTAGGCAATTCAAGTCGCTGATAAGAAAGAGATTTTATTCCAACAGACTTCAGTCCCAATTGCCAGGGGTGCGGACTTTTGTCATCGCCTATCTCGCTTTAGTGAATAAAAAATAGTTGAAGCTCCGAGTACGAGATAACACTCTATTTAGCCTAGAGAACAGATGCTAAGCCAAATTCAATTTCCCAAGAAGAACATCGAATCTCACGACGCCGCTTCTGGCGCAGCACCCGACACGATCGAGCTACTGCTAGGTTGCCATCAGCGCATTCGCCATTTCAGCGGCGTAGGAGTGAGGCTCGCAAACGCGCAGGGCGTTGCCGCCCCGGAGATCGTGCAGGCCGCGGAAGGTCTGATCCGCTACTTCAGCATCGCGCTTCCGCTGCACGCGCAAGATGAGGACGAGTCTATTCATCCGCGCCTATTGCGCTTCCTGCCCGAAGGAGAACTCGCCCGCCCGGCGTCGGACACAATGGTGGAGCAGCATCAGGAGATTGACCGCATCCTGGAAGCGCTCCTGCCGCTGTGGACTATTCTGCAGGCCGCACCCGCCAGGCTCTACGAACTCGCGCCCGAACTGCGCGGCCTGTCTGCTCGCCTCGATGACCTGTTCCGCGACCACCTGGAAATGGAAGAACAGACGATCTTTCCCGCGATGCGCGCATATGTTCCCGCGACGGAGCTTGAGGCGATTGCGCAAGAAATGAAAGCGCGGCGAAAGTAAACAGATTGGGCGGAGTCACACGCCATTACGAAGCCGTTGCGCGTTACGTGCAACGGCTTCGTTACGTTGAACCCTGGTGTGACAACAATGATGTGACGCGGACGATGAAAACTTCTAAGATGGCTCCGCGGCCAAGCAGAACGCGGGCATCATAGTCGACGAACCAGCGAGCTGTTCTTCGCTTGACTGTGCTTGCCGGATATCATTGTCTGTTTCTTGCCTTATAAGGACCAGAGTAGGGAACCACAGGGAGGATCATGAAGTCAGTTGCCGTTTTGACTAGCGGGGGCGATGCCCCGGGAATGAATGCTGCAATCCGTGCTGTTGTCCGAACAGGGGTGGATCGCGGATGGAAGATGTACGGAGTACGGCAGGGTTTTGCTGGTCTGATGACTGGCAACTTCATTCCGCTCGGCGCACGCGAGGTTGGCGGCATCATCCAGCGGGGCGGCACGATGCTCGGCAGCGCACGGTCGCCTGAGTTCAAGACTGAAGCTGGCAGGGAAAAAGCTCTGCGGGAACTGAACAGCGCAGGCATCGAGGCGCTGGTCGTGATCGGCGGCAACGGATCTCAGGCCGGCGCACATTCGTTGAATGCGATGGGTTTCCCCGTTGTGGGTGTTGCGTCCACCATCGATAACGACCTATATGGCTCAGACATCACGATCGGCGTGGATACCGCCTTGAACATCGCTCTTGAAGCGATCGATCGCCTGAAGGTCACGGCCTCGTCGCACCAACGCGCCATGCTGGTGGAAGTGATGGGACGCAACTGCGGATATCTGGCGCTGATGGCCGGCATCGCCGGTGGCGCCGAGGCGGTTGTCATCCCCGAGCACGAGACTGATCCGGACGCGCTGGCCTCGGAATTGAGCGACGTCTATCGGCGCGGCAAGCCGCACGCTATCGTCGTCGTTGCCGAAGGAGCAAAGTACAACGCCGAAAAGCTGGGGGCATACTTTGCGCAGCACGGGCATCGGGGATTCGACGTCCGAGTCACCACGCTTGGACACGTGCAGCGAGGCGGCTCGCCCGGCGCATTCGATCGCATTCTCGGAACGCGTCTAGGTTCCGGGGCCACCGATTGTCTCGCACGCGGCGAGAGCGGAGTGCTGGTGGGATGGATCGGCAGGGAAATCAAGACAACACCGCTCGATGAGGTTGCTGGAAGCAAGAAGCCGCTCGATCTAGAACTGCTAAGACTCGCGCACATCCTGGCAAAGTGATGGGAATCACTGAAAGCGTTTCGCAACAGTAAAGGGGGCTTTCGCCTGCCGCTGTAATGATCCTTCGATTCCTCTGTCGCGACGCGGGAACCGGTTCGTACTCTCAGTGTCTTCCTGAGCGAGAGCGTAGCCCGCGCCGAAGGACCCCTTTTGTAACGCCACTCTCGCATCGACTACGCGACAGCGTCGTTTCGCCCAGGAAGACACAATCACTTCGCAATCTCTACGGACGTGAGTAGAGGTCGATGATCTCCTCAATCGCGTGCTGACACACGGCACAAAACGTCGGGCCAGAAATCATGATGCATCGCTGCTGCGGCCTGTAATAGCCCTTCGGTTCATAACGAGCGCCTTCGAAAGCTCCAACCTTGCCGGCATAAGGCCCCTCGGAAAGACTCTGCTCCTGGGTCTTGCGTGCTTCGCGCAGCATGGCCGTGATTTCGGTTTCGGGACGTCCTTCGGCGCGCATCTTTTTCGCCTTCTTTTGCGGCTCAGAGATGCTTGCCTCGTAAGTATCTTTCGGCCAGGGCGTTGGAAGCGGAGTGCCGGAAGCTACCAGTGACTTCCACTTCAGAAGCTTCGGGTCAAGCAGGGCTGTGATGTTGGGCTCCCATGGCTCGACTTTTGAATTTGTAGCCCCGTAAGCGACGTTCGCGTTGAAGTAGTACTCGTCTCCCAAATCGCCAAAGTGATGTCCGAACTCGTGAACAAACACCGGAACGCCTGAGGGGTGATCGATACTCACGCTGGCATAGGCGCCGAAAATGCCTCCGTTGCCGTATTCCTTGGAGTTCATCACGATGCCGAGCACGTCATAGGGCGCGAAGGAAGCGGTCGTGCGGATGGCGCGATTGTCGAAGGAAAGCGCATAGCGTTCCGTGCCGAATACGTCAAAGGTCGAGCCGAACAGCGTGCTGCGGTGGATGCCCGCCGACGGATGCGAGACGCCGGACTCGGGCGATGGAGCACAAATAGCCCAAACATTGAAGTCGGCGCGCCGCTCTTTGAAGGGCGAGAATCCGAAGATGCCGTTGGCAAGCCGTCGCACGTCCTTGTCGCACTTGTCAGATTCCGCCGCGGCATAGCCCTCGCCGAGCAGCAACAAGTCGACCTTCATCGATGGGTCGCCGTGCTTTTCGATTTCGATCACGCGCGCGGGAGTTGGTTTCGACTTGTCGATGTACTTGTCTGCCGGATCGACGATAGTGGACCAGATCTCCTGGAACTTGTTCTGCGCGTCGCGCTTCTTGAATACGACGCGAACTGGAGCACTGGGCGCAGGAAAGCGGACGGATTCGTGAAACGTTCGATTCGCTGTTTTCGCTTCGTCGGTCGTCTTCCACTCACCGAAAATGGAAGAGAAGCCGCGCGAGTACAACACGCGATTGCTGGCTGCGTCACGCACCTCATAGAAATACACACCGCGGTTCGTATCATCGATCGACTTCTGCGGATTGCCCGGCCAGGCGAGCGGTTCCATGACGGTGCGATCGACGCTGAACAGTTCCTGGGTTGCGTTGCCAGTATGGAAGTAGTCCAGGCGAAAAGTAGCGGGAGCCTCGGCCAGTGCCGCCATGTAGGGGATCGCGACAAGCGCGAGTAACAGTGCAAGGGACTTCAGTCGCATGGTTCACCTTCACCGGCGTGTTGGTCGAACGTCGCGCCGAATGGATAATGTATACAAAGTAACTCTCGAAACCAATTGAAAGAAATGAAAATTCAAAAAAAGCGTGTTTATTCTGAGCGTAGCGAACGATGACCCAACATTTCGAACGATGGCCCAATGTGGGTTTTCAGCCGCCTGTTCAGGACTCTCGTTATCTTCCTTGACGAGCGACGAAGTCGCGGAGTCGGAAGACCCCTTCAATTGGATGGGAGCAAGCAAAAGGGGCTCCTTCGACTCGGGCTTGTCCCTCGCGCAGGAAGACAAATTCTGCTCATCGCGTTTGTTGAGATGAAATCCAGTTCTCAATTTGCTTCTGTAGAACATTGAGGGGGACGGGCCCCATTGCCAACACTGCATCATGAAAGCTTCTGAGGTCGAAAGCAGGACCGAGTTTCTTTTCGGCTTCTTTGCGAAGCTCACCAATCTTCAACTCGCCAATCTTGTATGCGAGTGCCTGGCCGGGCATGGCAATGTACCGATCAACTTCGTTGGTAACGTCCAACTCCTGGCGAGGCGAATTTTCCAGGAAGTAGTCGATTGCCTGCTGGCGGGTCCACTGCATGGAGTGCATGCCGGTATCGACCACCAGTCGCACGGCTCGCCACATTTCGTAGGTGAGTTGTCCGAAGCGATCGTAAGGATCGTTGTATAGATTCATGTCGTAGCCGAGCCGGGTTTCGGAGTAGAGCGCCCAACCCTCGGAGTATGCCGCGTATCCGGCGAAGCGACGGAAGTTCGGTACGTCTTTCATTTCCATCGCGAGTGCAAGCTGCAGGTGATGTCCGGGAACAGCCTCGTGCAGCGTAAGCGGGAGCATCTCCCACTTCGGGCGCGTCTCGGGCCGATAGAGATTTACGAGGTATGTGCCGGGGCGGGAGCCATCGGGGGCGCCCGGGAAATAGAAGCCGGTTGTTGCGTCGGGAGCAGTCTCGGCCGGCGTAGGTTCCACGCCGTACGGTGCACGGGGCAGCGTCTTGGCAATCTTCAGCAGCTTCGGGTCGATCTGCTTGGCGAGGTTGCGGTACCCGATCAGCAGATCATTGGGCTGCTTGTAGTAAAAGCGCGGATCTGTGCGAAGGAATACGAAGAACTCCTTCAGGGTACCTTTGAATCCGACCTGCTTTAACACCGCGTCCATCTCGGCACGAATACGTTTTACTTCGCTAAGCCCGAGCTGGTGTACCCGTTCTGGGGTGAGGTCGGTCGTCGTGTGCTTCCGGACAAAAAACGCGTACATGTCGCTGCCGGAAGGCATCTGCCAGATGCCAACCTTGTCGGGAGCTGCCGGAATGTATTCCTTGACGAGAAAGTCGTTGAAGCGTCGCAGCGATGGAACGACCGATCGCTCGATGTTCGTTCGCGCCGTCTGCGCCAGTTCTTGTTGCTGCGGGGGCGGGACTGAGGTTGACATCTTCAGGAATGGTTTGAAGAACAAACTGTCGTCGACGCGAGGAACCAACTGCTTCTCGATCTGCGGAGGGATGCGCTTCATGACGACCTTTGGGTTCATCATGCCGTTTCGCATACCCTCGCGCATGAGCGCAATCACCTGATCGACATAGGCCGGGAACGTGGCCAGTCTCGTGTTCCAATCCTGATAGTCCTTCGCCGTTTCGAAACGCAAGTTGGTTGCCAGTTGAGCAGCGCTCTGCACTCCGGGGGGCATGCGGAAGTCCTCCGGCATGCCGCTCATATGGTGTTCGGGCACGAGGTACCAGCGGTACCTGTCCTCTTCGACCCAGGTTGAGTAGAGGTTGTAGAAGACAGCGTAATTGATCTGATCGGCGGGAGAGAATTCGGCAGGCCGAAACGATCGTAAACGTTCGAGTACTGCGAGATGATGTTTGTGTTGCGCGTCGAGGCCTTGAAGGCTGAGGTCATCCCAGCGATCGTTCCAGCGGCGGTCTCCCAGCAGCGAAGCCCATGTCGGATTCTGCTGCATCTCGTAGTCCCACTCCGACTGGAACATCTGTTGCAACTTGCTGTCGGATGTCTGGGCGAAAGCGACGCAACACTGCAATGCAATTAACAAGAGAATTAGAGCAGATGATCGAGCGACTTTAGGCATGGTGCGCCTCCTGCAAACTTGAGTGTAGTCCGTCGGACGTGAATCGGGCGCCGCTTTGTGAGCGAGGCCCGGTTCATCACTCAATTACCGATTTCTATACAACCTTGATTCGGAACACGCATCTCTGCCCACCACGCAAAATCGACTCTTCGACTTCTGCTTCAACAGGCTTTCCGAGAATGGCTGAGTAAGTTTCTTTCTGCCACCCAAGCGTGCAGTCACACTGGCTGGATGGCGTCAGGCCCTTCTCCACCAACGGACAGCTGCACTTCTGCGCCTTATCGATGATTCGGATGGAGCCCGCAGCTTCATCGAATTCTGCCTTCTCAACCCACTTCCCCGGTTCCTGAATTGACTTGAGAAAGCCTTTGATGTCGCCCCTGTATTTTTCAAAGGTCTCACTCCCAAATTGCTTTGCACATTCGCGGCCGAGACTCTCTAAAATTTTCTTGCGTGTCGGCTCGTCAAGACTCTCGTCCAAAACGCTTACCAACTTCGCGTACCGTATTCTGACGGCCTCGAGTTGGCTCTTAAGCCGGTCGGCTTCGGGGTTGTTGGCCTGAGCTACAGCAGCCTGCGGAGCGGAAAATGCGAGGGTAGCTACACACGAACACATTCCGAGCGTGCAGCACTTCATGAATTCGCTTCGGTTCATTGTTTTCATGTTCATCTCGCAAAGTGATCGACCGCACTTCGCCGATCCGGTCCCCAAAAATTGAATGAAAATTGGGCACCGCTTGGCAGCCGACGCCCGGAAATCAACTAAACGCTCTTCTTGCTCACGTTCCAGTACACCGCGTAGCGCTCGTGAACAACCTTATATAGCGGCAAAATCGGGAAGTCGTCTGTCTGCCCTGAAGCCTTGAAGGTAAGAGGCGTTTTCCCATCCTGTTCGACCCATGCCGTCGGTTTGTCTGGATCGGCGGCAATGTCCGGCACTTTGGTCAACTTGCCTCGGGCTTCGTGATCGTCGAAGTTAGACCTTTCCTTCTCGGTGGTTGTGCCAAATGTGCCTGCAAGAACAAGCGGGCCGTACATGACCGCCTGAACGTTTTCATCGTCGGGCATACGGTCGATGTGCAGGCCCATGGGCAAGCTAAGCTCAATCTTGTCGCCGGTTTTCCAGATGCGATTCAGGCTGAGATAACTCGTGGGACTGGCGAACGCCGGTAGCGGAGCGCCGTTGATCTTCACGCTGCCGCCCTGCGCCCAGTATGGAATTCGTAGATTGATGGCCAACTGTACAGGGCTCTTCGCCGAGATGGTGATGGTTGTCCCTTGCTGTTCGGGGAAGTTCGTTTCCTGACGAAGGCGCAGGCCCTTCTCCGGCCATTCGAGTTCGGAGGCGGCGTAGAGATTCACATACACCGCATCGTCACTGTGGAAGTAAATCGTGTCATTCAGTTTCGCGAATTCTTCCACTCCCGATCCGGTGCAGCACCAGAAAGAATTGAATTCGTCGCCGTAGGGCTTGTAGAACCCTGAGACGAGTGGGAGATAGTAGATCGAGGAGCCTTTGTCCATAGGAATAGTGCCCAGGCGATGGTTGAACATGGTGCGTTCGTAATAGTCCATCAGGCGCGCATCTGCCGACCAACCGAAGAGGTGGCGAGTCAGTTTCATCATGTTGTAGGCGCAGCAGCATTCGGTGGAGTTGATGCTGAGTTCCTTCGCGAGATGGCCGGGGTCGGTATTCCATATTTCTTCGTTACTGGTGCCACCAGTGCAGTAGCAACGCTCGCCCACGACTTCGTTCCAGAAGTATTCGGCAATATCGCAATAGCGCTGTTCGCGAGTGAGTTCGTACTGTCGCGCCGCGGCAATCACTTTCGGGATCTGCGTATTCGCGTGTAGTCCCTTCAATTCATCGCGGTGCGCAGCCAGCGGATCGAAGATGTGTTGGTGATCGAAGCGCTTGGCCGTTTCCATGTAGCTCGACTTGCCGGTAACGGCGTACAGGTTTGCGAGAACCTCACCCATTCCGCCAAATTCGGTGCCGAGAATGCGCTGCATGTGCGCGTAGCTGAGCGACTGGCTGTCCGATCGGCCGCTAAAGTACCTGCCTACCCACACCGCCATCTTTTCGACCATGTCGAGTGCCTGCTCGTTGCCGGCGTGAACGTACATGTCCAGCAGCCCGGCCATGATCTTGTGGATGGTGTAGAACGGCGCCCAAACCTTTTCGCGATCGCGCAGCCGATCGAAGAACTCGATCGGAAATGCGCTGAGGTAGCCGTTGTTCTTCAGCGCCTTCTGGCATTCACCCAGTTCAGCAACAAGAGCGCTCCCTTTTTTGCGGAGATCCTCATCGCCGGTGCTCGCGTACATCAGCGCGACGCCCGAGAGATAGTGGCCGCCTGTGAAGTGGCCGCGGAGTTCACCCGTGGGCGCTTCCCATCCGCCGAACGGCTGCGCCGAAGAGGGCAGGCCCGCGTTGATCTTGAACGTGTGTACGAGGCGGTCGACAGGAAGGGCGTGTAGATAGCGACGGTTGGCTTCCATGTGCTGCTTGAAGGGGCCGTCAAGCAATCGAACCTGCTTCATCGGGAAGGGGCTGACTTTCCAGGGGACCTTCTCGTGGCTGACGGTCTTGCCGTCTTTCTGGAAAGTATTCAGAACGGGGTCCTGAAACGGTGATGCCAGAATTTGATCAGGTAGAAGTGCAACTCCGGCCGCTGCGGCAGCCGTACCCAAAAAGCGCCTGCGGGTTACGTCGTTAAGAATGGACATCCAATCCTCCGGCCAAATTTCAGTAAACGCTTACCGAGAAGAACTGCCTGATTCTACGACACGTTTCACCCGAGTGGCTTCCAAAAAGAACTTGGAAGAAGGGGTATGGGCGGGTAAATCAATTGACAATGGATATTTTATACAATTATTGTTTTCCGTATACAGAAGAATGGAATGGGTGCGCGTGTGCATCATGCAGCGGCCAGTAACGACTCTCGAATAGCGGGCCCGATGGGCTCCGTGTTCAACATCATGCGCTTCTCGTTGCATGATGGGCCGGGCATCCGCACCACGGTTTTTCTTAAGGGCTGCCCGCTCGCATGTCTCTGGTGTCATAACCCCGAAAGCCAGGCCGTCAAGCCTGGATTGATGCTCTCGCTCGACCGCTGTGTCCGTTGCGGCGACTGTGTCCCCGCATGCAAACACGGGGCTCTCACCTGGAACCAGGGGCCAGTTCGTGATGCAGCCGTTTGCGTTAATTGTGGCGCGTGCGCGCAGGTGTGTCCCTCAGGAGCGCGGCAGTTGTCCGGACGCAGGATGTCCGTCGCCGAAGTCTGCGATGCCATCCGCAGAGACGTTGTGTTCTTCGATGAATCCGGCGGAGGCGTAACCTTCTCCGGCGGTGAACCGCTGGCACAACCACAATTTCTGGAAGCCATGCTCGACGCCTGCTCCGAACTCGGCATTCACAAGGTGGTGGACACCTGCGCGTTTTCGCCGAAAGAGACTGTGCGCCGGATCTGCCGGAAGGTGGACACGTTCCTGGTCGACCTGAAGATCATGGATGCTTCGCGCCATCAGCAAGTCACGGGCGTGAGCAACGAGCTCATCCTTTCGAACCTTGCCATGCTGGCTCGTGAACACGCTTCGGTCATCGTGAGGATTCCGGTTATTCCGACCATCAATGACGATGACGGGAACCTTGAGCACAGTATGAAGTTCCTCTGCGAAGCAGGCCTGCACCGAGTGGATCTGCTCGCTTATCACGACATCGCCATCAATAAGTACAACCGGCTGGGAGCGCAGTACGACCTCGCCGAGGTAAAACCCCCTACTGCGGAACGAATGGAAGAAATCGCGGGCCGATTCAGAGATAGAGGATTCGACGTCCGTATCGGAGGCTAAGAGATGAACGAGCGAGTTGCTAAATTACGTCGCCAAAGTCTGGATGAGAAGCCATGGCTTTCGATTGAGCGCGCGGCGCTGATCACCGAATTTTACAAGAGTAGCTCGGAGCATTCCGTCCCTGTTCAGCGTGCACTTGCGCTGCGGTATTTGATGGAGCGTAAGTCGATCTCCATTGGGGACGGCGAACTGATCGTCGGCGAGCGCGGGCCGAAGCCAAAGGCGACGCCTTCCTTCCCTGAACTGTGCTGCCACAGCATGGAAGACCTCGAGATTCTGAATACTCGGGAAAAGATCTCGTACAGCGTGGATGATGAGGCACGCAGGATTCAGAGCGAAGAGGTGATCCCGTATTGGAAGGGCCGGTCCATGCGCGACCTGATCTTCCAAGAGATGACGCAGGAGTGGAAAGACGCATACGAGGCGGGCATCTTCACCGAGTTCATGGAGCAGCGTGCTCCGGGACACACGGTCCTCGGCGACGTGATCTACAGAAAAGGACTGCTTGGGCTCAAGGCCGACATTCAGCGCGCGATTGAGGACCTGAACTTCCATCAGGACCCCGAAGCCTACGATAAAGAGCAGGAACTGAAGGCCATGGCGATCGCGGCAGATGCGGTAATTCGCATGGCTGAGCGCTACGCCGAAAAAGCCGAAGAACTGGCCGCAACCGAAAAGAATGCGACCCGCAGGTCTGAGCTGGAGAAAATCAGCGAGGTCTGCCGGCACGTTCCTGCGCAAGCTCCGAGAAACTTCTGGGAGTGCCTGCAAGCTTACTGGTTCGTGCATCTGGGTGTGGTCACGGAACTTAACACCTGGGATTCATTCAACCCTGGCCGGCTCGATCAGCACCTGGACCCCTTTTACCGAAAAGATGTGAGCGACGGAACGGTCTCCCGCGAGCAGGCTCGTGAGCTCCTCCAGTGCTTCTGGGTGAAGTTCAACAACCAGCCCGCTCCGCCGAAGGTCGGCGTTACGGCGGCGGAGAGCGGAACGTACACGGATTTCGCAAACATCAATACGGGTGGCCTGAAGCAGGACGGCTCTGACGGTGTCAACGATGTTACGTACCTGGTCCTCGATGTCATCGATGAGATGCGCTTGCTTCAGCCTTCATCGAACCTGCAGTTGAGCAAAAAGAATCCCGAACGTTTCCTCAAGCGCGGGCTCGAAATAGTACGTGAGGGCTGGGGGCAGCCGTCGATCTTCAACGCAGACATGGTTGTTGAAGAGTTGCTGCGCCAGGGCAAGAGCATTGAGGACGCGCGCTGCGGAGGAACCTCCGGTTGCGTCGAGACCGGCGCTTTCGGCAAGGAAGCCTACATCCTGACGGGCTACTTCAATCTTCCCAAAGTCCTCGAAATCACGCTCAATAATGGCGTGGATCCCCGGACATCCAAGATGATTGGCGCACAGACGGGCGATCCTCGGAATTTCGGCAGTTACGACGAGTTCTACGCGGCCTTCCGCAAGCAGTTACATCACTTCATAGATATCAAGGTTCGCGGCAATAACGTGATCGAGCGCCTGTACTCGAAGTACATGCCCGCGCCGTTCCTCTCCATTCTGATCGACGACTGCATCGCGACAGGAAAGGACTACAACTGTGGCGGAGCGCGGTACAACACAAGCTACATCATGGGCGTAGCGCCCGGTACATGCACGGACGCCTTGTCGGCAGTCAAGTACCACATCTACGACAAGCAGACCATGACGATGGATCAGTTGCTGAATGCGCTAGCCAAAAATTTCGATGGCTGCGAAAAGGAGCGATTGATTTTAGTCAACAAAACTCCGAAGTACGGCAATGACAATGACTACGCAGATGAAATTCTGAAGTCGGTATTTGCAGCGTTTTACGAAGAGATCAACGGCAGGAAGAACACTAGGGGTGGAATGTATCGCGTCAACTACCTGTCGACAACCTGCCACGTCTACTTCGGTTCCGTAACCGGTGCCACACCCGACGGTCGTAGGGCGTGGGAGCCGGAGTCCGACGGTATCTCTCCCTCGCACGGCGCCGATCTCTACGGCCCTACGGCGGTGATTCGATCAGCAGCGAAGATGGATCAATCCAAGACTGGCGGAACGTTGTTGAACCAGAAGTTCACTCCGCAGTTGTTGGCGGGCGATGCCGGCATTACGTCCCTCGCACACCTGGTCCGGTCGTATTTCAAACTCGATGGCCATCACATTCAATTCAACGTGGTTACCGCCGAGACGCTTAGGGAGGCTCAGGCAAATCCTGAACAACATCGCGACCTGATCGTACGGGTTGCCGGATACAGCGACTACTTCTGCGATCTCACAAAAGCGCTGCAGGACGAGATTATTGCCAGGACGGAGCAGACGTCATTCGCGGGAGCTATGGCAAGTTCCGCAATGTAACTGGTTGGTTGAGGCACTCGCTTGCGGGGGGTGCCTCTAATCAAATTAGTTCGGGAAACGATTACTGCAACTCGGATTGTCGGCGAAAAATTGCTTGACGCGACGGGCACGCCGCGATATAGAACGATCTTGAGTTTTAGTAGTTTCTGAAGTAGGCTTATGTGGTAAACGTTTACTAACAGAAGCCGCCTACGCGAATACGGCAACAACGGAATTGCAGAAGTTTGGCAGGGCGAATCGCCTCCCCCGGAACATTGAAGTCTCCGAGGTGACCTTGGAGGTTTCCAGCTTAGCTCGAAAGCTTCGTTCTACTGCCGACTTGGATGAGCGGGTGTGAGTCCGCTCATCCTTCTTTTCAATGATTTTGTTGTCTTGGAAGTTTTGTTCTCGATCTGCGCCGGGACCTTTCGTTCGTGTCGTGCATTCCCAGCTACCAGGTTTCAAACTCACCGGCGTGCCCGGCAGCGTTCAGAACGAAGCTGGTTTCCAAAATTCCGTCCGAGGTCACGAATACGCAGTTTGCAATTCCCACGATTACGGTTGTGGATGATACTTTCGACAACATCGCGACGTGATGGCTGAGATTATCGCGGGTGCGAATGAGCTGGCAGGCAAGTAGTCGTCATCGAGTTTATACAGTCGTACATCGGTCCATTTCGGCTGAAACGATTCGGAGGAATAATGATGAAGTTGCGTAAATTATCTGTAGTGCTCGCACTGAGCATGGCGATCATCTTCGTCGCCGCAGGCTGCCAGCGCAAGCCAGAGGCAAAACTTAATATGGAAAAGCGAGCATTTGGGAAGACAGCGGAAGGCGCAGAAGTCAGCCTATACGTTCTCACAAACAAGAACGGAGTTGAGGCTGCAATCACCAACTTCGGCGGTGCGCTCGTGTCCTTGAAGGCGCCTGACCGGACTGGCAAGTTGGGCGACGTCATTCTTGGCTACGAAAACGTGGACGGCTATGTTAATGATACGTTCTTTTTCGGCGGCACCATCGGCCGCTACGGAAATCGCATCAAGCAGGGTCAGTTCAAACTGAATGGCACTACGTACACTCTAGCCAAGAACAATGGTGCGAACCACCTGCACGGCGGCGTCAAGGGATTTAACAAAGTCCTCTGGGAAGCAAAGGACGTATCGACCGCTGATGTGCCGGCCTTGCAGTTGAGCTACACAAGCAAAGACGGGGAAGAAGGCTACCCAGGCAATCTGTCAGTTCAGGTCACCTTCACGCTGACCGACAGCAATGAACTGAAGATCGACTACGCAGCGACGACGGACAAAGACACAATCGTCAATCTCACCAATCATGCGTACTTCAACCTCGCTGGGCAGGGGGACATCCTTCAGCATCAGCTTCGGTTAGCTGCAAGCCGCTTCACGCCGGTCGACGCCACGCTTATCCCGACCGGAGAGCTCCGCGAAGTCAAAGGCACTCCGTTCGACTTCACGGTTGCGACGGCAATCGGCGATCGCATCAACCAGAAGGACGAGCAGCTAAAATTCGGGGAAGGCTACGACCACAACTTTGTTCTGGATGCGTCGACTGAAGCGCTTCCCATCGCCGCTGAAGTGTACGAGCCCACAACGGGACGCACACTCACCGTCTCGACGACCGAACCGGGAATCCAGTTCTATAGTGGCAACTTCCTCACAGGAACTGCGCCCGGAAAGGGTGGCAACAAATACCCGTATCGGACGGGCTTCTGCCTGGAGACGCAGCACTTCCCGGATTCGCCGAATCAGCCAGCGTTTCCGTCTACCGTGTTGAAGGCGGGCGACCAGTACAAGTCAAGCACTGTTTACAAGTTTTCAGCGAAATAAGAGCGCAAGCATTTCTCCTCGATGCGGTCCTAGCGATCGGGCCGAAATGGCTCGATCGCTGATTTTCATTACCCATCGCAGGCAATTGTTGTTTTGGGCAGCCGCTGAACCAGGGAAGGCGACCGCGCGCGACCTCTGGCTTAAGAAAGACCTCGGCGTGTTCGGTGATGGCTTCAGCGCATTCGTACCAAAGCACGGAGTCGTGCTCATCCGAAATCAAGGCGGCCACGCGGACACGGCTTCCCTCGCCGGCATGTTGCCGCAGCGGGGGCACTTGTTCGAACTGGCTGTTTCAACAGCGAGCGCGAGGAAGCCGTAGCTCGTCTGGTATGTTTGAGTTATGCATTCGATCAGTTGTTCGGCCCTCCTTTTTGACATGGATGGCGTACTTATAGATTCCACCCACGCGGTTGCGCGCGTGTGGTCGCAGTGGGCCGTGGAACACGGTCTTGATCCCGACGAGGTTGTGCACGCGGCGCATGGCCGCCCCAGCATGTCTACCGTGAAGGATTACCTTCCGAATGGGGACCACGAAGCGGAAAATCTTAAGATTGAGCGTCGCGAAATGGAAGACCTGGATGGCTTAGTGGCGTGGCCGGGCGCGCTCGCCCTGCTGAACGCGTTGCCGCCGGAACGATGGGCGATCGTAACATCGTGCACTCGGGCATTGGCTGAAGTGCGCCTCCGTGCCGCAGGACTTCCGCGTCCCCACATCTTTGTCACCGCCAGCGATGTCGTCAGAGGAAAGCCCTTTCCCGATCCCTACCTCAAAGGGGCGCACGCGGTGGGCTTTCCGGCCCGCGAATGTGTTGTGGTCGAGGATGTCCCCGCCGGTATTCGCGCGGGTAAGGCCGCCGGAGCATCCGTAATTGGGTTACGGACGACCGTCGCCGAACGTGAGCTTCGAGATGCGGGCGCCGACTGGATTGTGGACAACTGCGCCAAGATTGCATTAGAGAGTTATCGAAACCAACTGACTCTCGTAGTCGACACGCGCATGGAGCGCGCTACGCACGGTTAATTGTGCCGCAGGTTGCGGCGGTACTCATAGAGCAGAATCATGCAAAGTTTTCGGAGGACTTCATGCACCACGTGGACGAGTTAAGCATTAATACATTAAGATTTTTGGCCGTGGACGCTGTCGAGCAGGCAAATTCAGGACATCCCGGCCTGCCGCTTGGCGCTGCCCCCATGGCGTATGTCCTCTGGAAGCGCCTCCTTCGACACAGCCCCAGCAACCCGGCATGGTTCAATCGCGACCGCTTCGTCCTTTCCGCCGGTCATGGTTCGGCGCTTCTGTACGCTCTGCTCCACGTGTTTGGCTATGACCTGTCGCTAGACGAACTCAAGAGGTTCCGCCAGTGGGAAAGCAAGACACCGGGACATCCAGAGCATGGGCTGACGGCGGGCATTGAAGCAACGACTGGACCGCTCGGTCAGGGCTTTGCAATGGGCGTCGGAATGGCAATTGCCGAAGCGCACCTCGCACAGAAGATAAATAAGACGGGCTTCCCGATCGTCGATCACTTTACGTATGGAATCGTCTCGGACGGCGATCTGATGGAGGGCGTATCGTCGGAGGCTGCGTCGCTCGCGGGCACGCTCGGCCTCGGCAAGCTGATCTACCTCTACGACGATAACCACATTTCGATCGAGGGCGACACGAACCTGGCGTTTACGGAAAATGTGCTCGCAAGGTTTGATGCCTATGGTTGGCACACGCAGACCGTATCAGACGGCAATGATCTGGACAGCATAGAATCGGCAATCCGCACAGCGCAGAGCGTCGACGACCGGCCTTCACTGATCGCCATCCGGACACACATCGGTTTCGGCAGCCCCAGGCAGGGCAAGGCGTCGGCGCATGGCGAGCCTCTGGGCGCGAAGGGCGTGGAGGAAACGAAGAGCAAACTGGGATGGCCACTGACTCCGGCGTTCTTCGTTCCGCAGGAAGTTGGCGAAGTTCGAAACAGCACACTTCAGAACGGCGTCAAAGTGGAAGCCAAGTGGGACGCGCTCGTTGCGCGCTATGCGCAGGAGTATCCAGAACTCGGCGCACTGCTGCAGCGCACGATTAAAGGCGAGTTGCCGGCTGACGTAGCTACGGTGTTCCCGCGCTTCGAGGCAGACAAGAAGGGGATGGCGACCCGGGCGGCCTCGGGCAAAGTGATGAACGCGATCGCCGAGTCCATCCCTGAACTAATGGGCGGGTCTGCCGACCTCGCTCCATCCACCAAGACCGCTCTGACAAAGTTTGCGGACTTCTCCCGCGAAGACAGATCCGGACGCAACATGCACTTCGGCATACGGGAGTTTGCGATGGGCGCCATCGTGAATGGCATGGCACTGCATGGTGGCACGATTCCGTATGGATCCACTTTCCTGGTGTTCTCGGACTATATGCGGCCCGCATTGCGCCTGGCTGCGCTGATGCAGACTCACGCGGTTTTCGTCTTTACCCATGACAGCATCGGAGTGGGAGAAGACGGGCCTACGCATCAACCCATCGAGCACATCATGAGCTTGCGCATGATTCCCGGGCTCACGGTGCTGCGTCCTGCCGATGCCAACGAAACCTCCGCCGCATGGCAAATCGCTATCGAGAAGCAGGGGCCCGTCGTAATGGCCTTGTCTCGACAGAACTTGCCGACTCTGGCCGACTCTGCAAAGACCTTCGATGGTTCGACGAAGGGCGCCTATGTTATCGATAGCGACGCAAATCCCGAAGTCGTACTGATCGGCACCGGCTCAGAAGTTCATGTTGCAGTTGCCGCAGCCGAAAAGCTGCGTGGCACCGGTGTGCGGGTGCAGATCGTATCCATGCCTTGCTGGGAATTGTTCGACAGCCAATCGGACGAGTACAGAGAAGCCGTGCTGCCGCGCGGAATCCCGAAAGTCGCGATTGAGGCGGGCGTATCTCTCGGATGGCAGAAGTACACAGGGCACGACGGTGCGGTGATAGGCATCGACCGCTTCGGGGCCTCTGCACCCGGGGACAAGTTGATGGGTGAGTTTGGATTCAACGTTGAGAACGTCTGCGCGATTGTTTCTGCCGTTCTTCCGAGGAATGCGCACGCAGCAAAGAATGTAATCTGATAGGCGGGGGCGCTGACGAACGGCGTAGCAGGCGAATCCCTGCATATCACTGCTTTGCCGTTGTTGGCAATCGTTTTCTGCGGTATGTTGTTGGCAACTATTTTTTTATGGACATACGAGATATTGCAAAGCGCGCGAAGGTGTCGACTGCCACGGTGTCCCGCACGATCAATCGGGTGCCGACCGTTGACCCACAGCTTGCCAAGCGCGTTTGGAAAATTATCGACGAGCTTGGGTATTACCCCAACAAGCAGGCACGAGCGCTGGTTTCGGGACGCAGCCGTCTTTTCGGGCTGATCGTATCGGAGATCACCAATCCGTTCTTTCCGGAAATCATCCAGGTTTTCGAAGACATCGCGGTCCAGCACAATTATGAAATCCTGACGACCTCGACGGTCCACGATCCTAAGCGCATGGAGCTCTCTGTGCGCCGCATGATCGAGCGCAGGGTCGATGGCGTCGCCGTGATGACGTTTGGAATGGAAGAAAGTCTTCTGCTGGACGATCCGAAACTTCAGAAGGTGCCGCTGGTTTTCGTCGACGTAGGTCCGCGAGCTCCGCACATCAGCAACATCCGTATCGACTACCAGCACGGAATCCGTCAGGCCGTGCAACACATTGCTGCGCTTCGCCACGAACGTATCGCGTTCATCTCGGGGCCGCCCGACCTCAAATCGGCGATTGCCAGGCAGTCGGCATTTGAAGCATCTATGCACGAGATACGGCAGCAGATCGACCCGGATTTGATTATTGCGGGCGACCATACGATTGAGGGCGGGATGCAAGCGATGGGTAAGTTACTTCGCTTGCCGAAGCGGCCCACCGCCGTGCTTTGCTCGAACGACATGACAGCGCTCGGTGTCATGCATGAGTGCTACAAAGAGGGCATTCATATCCCGACGGAACTTTCCGTGGTGGGGTACGACGACATCAGGCTGGCGCGTTTCGTCCTGCCTCCGTTAACGACCGTGCAGATGTCACAGGCCGAACTGGCCCGGTTAGCCTTCCATGCGCTGCTAGCGGATGTGGAGAGGGAAACCCCCGCGGAGCAGGGAACGGAATACGTCCTGCAGACGAATCTGGTGTTGCGCGACTCTACCGCTCTCGCGCCGTCGCATTCGCGCTAGCTAGGCGATGGCGAATGCGATCCGTGAGCACACTGCGCGGAGGGAGTCCCGGCTTCCGCGATGATGCCGCTCGCAAGAAGTTGCAAAATGTGTTTGACAACCCGAGTTCAGGGTTTTATCGTTAAAGCAAGAAAACGTTTACTTGCAAAAAGTGCACGATATGGCCGCTCAGAGGGCCCATGCAATGCTGCTGAAAAGCCTGCGAGAAGAAGTTCTCGACGCAAACCTTGAATTAGTTCGGCGCGGACTCGTGCTGTACACCTTTGGCAACGCGAGCGGTATATCTCGCAAAGACGCTCTCGTGGCTATCAAACCGAGCGGCGTTCCGTATGAGAGTTTGCGGCCCGAGGACATGGTGATTACCGACCTCGAGGGCAAAGTTATCGAAGGCAATTTGCGGCCTTCGTCCGACCTCGCTACCCACCTCGCGCTATACCAGAATTTCCCAGATATCGGTGGCGTTACGCACACGCACTCGGAATTTGCGACCTCGTGGGCGCAGGCGTGCCGGCCCATTCCCTGCTTAGGCACCACCCATGCAGACTATTTCTACGGACCCGTTCCGGTAACGCCATGTCTGCGGCCCAACGAAATCGAAACCGATTACGAAAAGAACACAGGGCTGGTCATATGCCGCACGTTTGCAGATATAGAGCCTGGCAGCGTGCCGGCCGTGCTAGTCGCGAATCATGGCCCCTTCACCTGGGGCAAAAGCGCGGCGGACGCAGCGCACAATGCGGTCGTTCTGGAATCCATCGCGCGCATGGCTTACTACACCGCGGGACTGGCGAACACGCTTGCCCCTATCTCGCGCGAACTTCACGATAAACACTTTTTACGCAAGCACGGCAAAGCAGCTTATTACGGACAGGTATCGGCCAAATGAACCTTGCTCTCGTCCTGATTAACCCCACCCGACTTGTTCACCTTTCGCCGGTGGATTTGGTCGTCATTATTTTCTACTTCGCTCTCGTTCTTGCGATCGGTCTTTATCTCAAGAACCGGGCCAACACAAGCGAGGACTTCTTCCTTGCTGGCCGCGAGATGACAGCCTGGGTTGCGGGTCTGGCTTTTCTTTCTGCAAATCTTGGCTCGCTGGAACTGATGGGATGGGCGGCGGCCGCCTATCAGTACGGCATTCTGGCAACGCACTGGTACTGGATCGGCGCAATTCCGGCGATGCTGTTCCTAGGCATCGTCATGATGCCTTTCTACTACATCTCCAAGACACACTCGGTGCCGGGCTATTTGAAGCTGCGATTCGGAGAGAGCAGCCGCGCATTGTCGTCCATCTCATTTGCAATCATGACGGTGCTGATGAGCGGCATCAACATGTATTCGATGGCACTGGTCATGAGAGTGATCCTGGGGTGGGACATCCACTTCAGTATCTGGGTATCTTCGATCACCGTTGCCGTATACGTGGTGCTGGGTGGATTGCGTTCGGCAATCTTCAACGAAGTCCTGCAATTCATCCTTATCTGGGCTGGCGCGATGCTCGTCCCCATCATGGGGTTGATCGAAGCCGGCGGTTGGAGCAATCTGAAAGCGCAGATCGCGGTCAACGCTTCAGCCGAATACACGCATATGTGGGGAACCCTGGGATCGTTCAGCGGCAACCCCATGGGCATTCACTGGACGGGAATAGTCTTCGGGCTGGGTTGCATTATTTCCTTCGGTTACTGGACGACTGACTTCCTGGTCGTTCAACGCGTGCTCGCGGCAAAGGATCTTCGCTCGGCGAAGCTGGCTCCGATCATCGGCGCCGCTTTCAAGATGTTCGTTCCGTTCATCGTCATCCTGCCTGGCCTGATCGGTCTCGCCGTGCTGCCGATGCAGCTTACAGGTGAGAGCGTTGCGGTCGCAACGGGCGGCCACAGCTATAACGAAGTGCTGCCATTGATGATGGCCCGCTATCTCAGTCCAGGACTGCTTGGCCTCGGCATCACCGCACTGATCGCGGGATTCATGTCAGGTATGGCCGGCAACGTCACCGCGTTCTCGACCGTCTGGACGTACGACATCTACGGTGCGTTGATTAACAAGAAGGCCACCGACAAGCAGTATGTGTCCATGGGACGCTGGTGCACGATCCTCGGCGTCTTGATCAGCATCGGCACTGCCTACCTGGTCATGCAATTCCTCAGCATCATGGATTATGTCCAGGCGCTGTTCAGCTTCTTCATCGCGCCGCTCTTCGGCACCGTGCTTCTGGGCATGATGTGGAAGCGCGCGACGTCACAGGGCGGTTTCTGGGGATTGCTGGCCGGAACCGTATCTTCGATAGGCATGTGGGCTTGGGTGAAAATGAATCCCAAGGCACTCGCATACGTTGCTTTCTCAACAGACGCGAAGGACATGGCAGAGAACATGTACCGCGCACTGTGGTCCTGCATCGTCTGCGTCCTGGTAACGGTAATCGTCAGCTACATGACCAAGCCGAAAGCGGATTCCGAACTCAACGGCCTGGTGTACGGCGTGACAGCTATTCCAGCCGAAGCACCCGTGCCCTTTTATATGAAGCCCATGTTCTGGGCCATAACCGTGAGCCTCATATTTGCGGTGCTCAATATTATCTTCTGGTAGGCGGCAGCTATGTCATCACGAGGCGAGATATCCATCTGGTTCTTCATCGGCCTGTCGTTGCTCGGGAACGGCGTGCTGATTCTAGGGGCGGGACTCTATGAGTTCATCAGTCCGCCTCAAAACCCGGTTGTTCTAAACCACCTGCACGCGAACGTTTGGTGGGGCGCAATCTTGCTGATTATTGGAGCGGTTTACTGCGTCAAGTTTGCTCCATCGCGCAGTCATGAAGAATCGCAGGTAGTCGAATGCGAAGAGGTCCACGCCAAGTAGCGAAGGCCTGATCGTCCGACGCTTGCAGGAGCTGCCGAGCCGTAATCGCCTGGCAGATCACTGGCATTGATGTAGGGCGTCTGTTCCTCAGTCCTAATCTTGATTTCGGGGGACCTTCGACGGGTCCCCCGCTTTTTCGAAAAGCGTTGTGAGTCCGGCGGTGCATTCCGGCGGAGTTCATCTAGCGGCATTCATATTTCGAGGCATTTGATTTTTTATGGCTATCGTGGCTGGAGTAGATTTCGGGACCCTGAGTGTGCGCGTTTCGCTGGTTGATAGCGAACTTGGCGTACTTGATTCCGCTGTTTGTGAGTATCCGCTGCACCGTAAACGCGAGGATCCGGAGCACGCAACGCAGTCGCATGACGATCATATGCGCGCGCTTGCAACCGCAACGCGCAAGGCTGTCGCTCAAGCGGGGATACGGGGAGAACAGGTGGACGCCATCGCCCTGGATACCACCGGGTCCAGCGTCATTCCCGTGGGTGCCGGGATGGTGCCGCTGAGCGAGTACTATCTCTGGTGCGATCACCGCGCCAAGGCCGAGGCGGCCGAGATCACCGAGTTGGCGCACAGCGAAAAGCTGGAGGCCATCAACTGGTGTGGAGGCGTGTACTCCTCAGAGTGGGGATTCTCCAAGCTGCTGCACTGGCTGAGGCACAACCCTGAGAAACGCGACAAATTCGTCAGCGCATTCGAGCATTGCGACATGGTTGCCGCCACTCTATGCGGCATTACCGATCCCTCCAAGGTTGTTCGCAGTGTTTGCGCAATGGGTCACAAGTGGCTATGGAATCGCGACCTGGGCGGCCTCCCGCCGGAAAGTTTTCTGGTCAAGGTTGATCCGCTGTTCAAGGGCGTTCGCGCCAAACTGGACGGCGAATATGCAACGTCCGAAAAAATTGCAGGCCGGCTCTCTCCATACTGGGCTGAAAAACTAGGGCTGCGTTCCGGCATTCCGATTCCTGTCGGAGCCTTCGACGCGCACTGGGATGCTATCGGCGCGGGAGCCAAAGAGAGAGATGTGGTGAACGTTATCGGAACGTCCACCTGCATCATCGGCATTACTCGCGAGACGAAGTTGATTCCGGGCGTTTGCGGCGTCGTTCCTGGAAGCGTACATCCCGCCTACACAGGAGTTGAGGCTGGGTTGTCCGCCACAGGCGACATCTTCAGCGCAATCGCCGAGCGCGCAGGGAAGTCGATTGCCGAACTGAGCACGGGATTGGAGAAATATCGCGCTGGCGAGACCGGGCTGCTGCGAATGACTTGGGACAACGCAGACCGCACTGTATTGGTGAATCCGAACCTGCGAGGCGTCACTTTCGGTTGGCATCTGCAGCACACAGCGCAGGACGAGTTGTTCGCCGCCATCGAAGGTACGGCCTTCCACACCAGGGTCATCCTCGATCGCATGGCGGAGCATGGAGCCGCGATTGATCGTGTGATCAACGGCGGCGGCATTCCGCAAAACAATCCTGTTCTCAACCAGGTCTATGCCAACGTCCTCGGACGGCCGGTGCTGGTGCCGAGCAAGAAGGTCACAAGCCTTGGCTCGGCGATCTTCGCGTTCCTTGCTGCGGGCACGTTCCCCACGATCGAAGAAGCACAGGACAAGATCTGCCCGTCTCACGTGGTCTATCAACCGGAACCCCAAGCACAGAGCGTTTACAACGAACTGTATGGGCTTTATCGCAGGCTCTATTTCGATCTGGGTACTCCGGCGAAGTCCGTCTTCGGAGACGTCCTGCCCGCACTGATTCGAATCGCCGGCGAAAACGCCCGTCAGGTGGCAGACGCAACGAGCAACAAAGCCTGAGCTTACAGGTCTGCGTAAAGCTGGATTCTTTGAAGCGGCACGCCTTCACAGGCGTGCCGCACATTACTGAGTAGTGGGCTCGAAAAACTCGCGTTTGATTCTTCAAGCCATACATACAAAAGGATGAAGGCCAGTGAAAATGATTCGGTTTGTAGTTTGCCTCGTAATCACCGTGCTCTTAGCAGTGAGTTCGGCATTCGCGGGAACCGGCACTGTTACCGTTGACACAAAGAAGCGCGGCCCCCGAATCCCATCCAGTCTTTATGGAATATTCCTGGAGGAAATCAGTCATGCGGGCGAGGGCGGTCTCTACGGCGAGCTGATCCAGAACCGCGGCTTTGAAGAAAGCAATCTTCCGCCAGCCTGCCACCTGGAAGGCAACGTGCTCGTTCCGCCGCGAACCCCGCACTTTTGGACTCAGCCCAAGATCGGCGATTGGACGATGCCGTGGGAAGTGGTTGGCAAATGGCCGGCATGGTCACTGCAGACCGCAGGCGGAAGTGCCGCAGCACTCGATCTTGTCGACATATCGCCACTGAATGACGCTACGCCACATTCTCTACAGGTCAACATTACGGACGTTGCGGAGCATGGGCGCGTCGCGGTTGTGAATGAAGGTTTCTGGGGAATCGCAGTCAAAGACGGCCAGGACTATAAGCTGAAGTTCTATGCTCGCGCGGACCAGGAATTCCGCGGTTCGATCACCGCCTCTTTAGAAAGCTCGACCGGTAAGGTGCTCGCTACGAAGGTCTTCAAGCGCGTACGCGGTCAGTCTTGGCAGAAGTACGAAGCTACGCTGAAAGCCACGGGCTCTGACCCCAAGGCGCAGTTCGTCCTGACCTTCAATTCCAAGGGCAAGGTCTGGCTGGACTTTGTTTCTCTCTTTCCAGGCCGCACGTTTAAGAACCGTCCGAATGGTCTGCGTCCGGATATCGCCGAGACAATCGCGGCCTTGAAGCCAGCGTTTATTCGTTGGCCGGGCGGATGCTTCCTTGAAGGCCTGACGGTTGAGAGTCGTCCCCAATGGAAGACGATGCTGGGCCCTGTCGAGACCCGTCCTGGCACATATAGTCCATGGGGATACTGGAGTTCTGACGGACTCGGATACCACGAGTTCCTTCAGTTCAGCGAAGACGTGGGCGCTGACGCTCTATTTGTCGCCAACGTCGGAGTCTCGTGCGCCTTCCGCAGCGGAACGTATCTTCCCGACGAGCAGATGCCGGAACTGATTCAGGACACGCTTGACGCGATCGAGTATGCCATCGGCCCGGTGGACTCCAAGTGGGGCTCGGTTCGAGCGAAGAATGGACATCCAAAGCCATTCCCGTTGAAGTACGTCGAAGTGGGGAATGAACAGCAGGGAGCTCGCTACGGCGAAAGAGTGGCAAAATTCTATGAGGTGATCAAGGCCAAGTACCCGCAAATCAGCATCGCTCTGAGTTCGTGGATAGCGGGTATCGACCGCGCAGCCATTAACGCGGCAGGAAAAATCGACATCGTCGATGAGCACGCTTACAAGCCGCTCCACTGGCCTGTCGAAAATTTCGACAGCTTCGCCAAGTACAAGCGCGAAGGTTGGGATCTCTACATCGGCGAGTTTGCAACCAACGGCGGTGTCGGAAGAGGGAATCTGCTGGCCGCGCTCAACGACTCCGCTTACATGATGAGCATGGAGAAGAACTCCGACCTGGTGAAGATGGGCAGCTACGCGCCCCTTCTCGAGAACGTCAACAAGCCGAACTGGGAAGTAAACCTGATCCACTTCGACAGCAGCCGGGTGTACGGGCGTGCCTCCTACCACGCAGCCAAGCTGTTTGCCGAGAATCGTCCAGACGTTAATCTTGCAACCAGTGTTGAGTATCAATCCTCCGTCACGAAGCCGATTACCGGCCGTATCGGAGTTGGGACTTTCGATACCTCGGCTGAATTCAGAAACATCCGCGTCGAAAAGAACGGCCAGCTCGCGTTCCAGTCCGATTTCTCAAAGGGTGCCGAGGGATGGACGGCAAAGGACGGTAGCTGGATTGCAGAGAACGGTGCGTACCGGCAGAAGGATCGCGCGACAGCATGGTCCTACTTCGGCGACAAGGACTGGAGCGACATCACCCTCTCGCTCCAGGCCAGGAAAGTTGCTGGCGCTGAAGGCTTCGCCGTGTCGGTTGGCTATGCGGACGACAGGCGAGTTCAGTGGAATGTCGGCGGCTGGGGTAATCGTCAGTACGCAATCCAGGCTGGCACGGGTGTCATAGGCAAAGTGCACAAGGGCAGCGTTGAGGAAGGCCGTTGGTACGACCTCAAAGTCGAGGTAAAGGGTCGAACCGTTCGCTGCTATCTCGACGGGCAACTGGTCAACGAGGAGACTCTTCCACGCGTGGACACGGTGCTCGCAATCGCGGGGATGGACGAAGCCTCCGGCGACATTGTCGTGAAGGTTGTAAACACCAGCGCCGAGGCAGCGTCTATGACGATCAACCTGGATGGTCAGCCTCGTATATCTCCCGGATCCGAAATCACCGTACTAACTTCGTCGAACCCGAAAGACGAGAATTCATTTGAGTCGCCTGAGAAGATCGTTCCCGTTACGAAGAAGATGACCGAGGCAGGAGCGAAATTCACAAACGAATTCCCGCCATATTCGCTTTCGATAATTCGTTTGAAAACGAGTAAGTAATTTTTCGCAGTGTTCGTCTCAGTAGCGTGGCAGATGATCAGAGTTGGCTCGCCAGGGTTGGTCCCCTGGCGAGCCAATTATGTCTCAAGGGTGCGTGCGTCAGACAACTGTCGCTTCTGTGCCGTCTACGTCGCGGTCTGCCGCGGACCTGTTTTCGAGAAAATCGTCTTCGAGAAAATCCAGCAGGCGCAGCGGCGGGGCGGCACAGGCGACGATCACCGAGGTACGGCGAGCGCCGCGCGCGGCCTGGAACGGCACGCAGCAGTCAATGTGTGCTCGCTACCTTCATCAGGACGAGTCCCGAAACGATGAGAATTGCCGCCAAAATACGAGTTACGCTCGCGTGCTCTCCTAGGACCATGATGCCAACAAGGAAGGTTCCGACCGCGCCAACACCTGTCCAGATGACGTAAGCCGTGCCCAGCGGCAGCGTCCTCATTGAGAACGACAGCAAAGCGAAGCTGCCAATCATTGTAACCAGCGTGATTGCCGTTGGAAGTACCCGAGTGAAGCCCTCTGATTGCTTCATGCAGAAAGCCCAGACAACTTCAAGAATTCCAGCGATCAGCAACATGACCCAAGCCATACCCTGCTCCTTCCCAAGAGCCGGGTCGTCCCGGATACTTTCCCAAACTGGGGGAAGGTCGTGGCCTTCGCTTCTTAGAGCTGAATATAGGGAGTTACTTCTTACGAGGCAACACGGCAGGTCTGTGCGCCTTGAGCTGATGGCGGTGGGTCAGGGATTCGAACCCTGGAAGGAGTTACCCCCTTGCTAGTTTTCAAGACTAGTGCCTTCAACCGCTCGGCCAACCCACCGCATTTCGTGACGTGCTAGGAATCCGCTGAACGGCGCCTACGCTGATGCTTTAACGAACACGCTAACACGTTCTCTTCACTCTGCTTCTACCCGCTGCCGCATCGCCTGAACGTAAGTTTTCAAACCGTGTGTACCGGTTTGTTCCACCCGCTCACACATCCCTCCGCGGTTTCCTTATTGTACGACGAGCCACCGTCCAGAATTCCCACTCTGCACGTCCATTTTTTCCGATAGATGCTTCTGCCTGCCTCTCGGCGCGCAGTCTCTCGCGAATAACGGAATAGTCATCCTCCATCCCAATCCAACTGCCGGTCTCAACGATGTTGATCGCTGCGGCGTGAAATCAGCATCGCGGTGGTTTGCTCGCCGTGTCTCGGCTGTACGCCTGGAGCTCAGGCCCTCTACCCGCGTTATAGCCGTTGTGCGGTCAACCAGCGGTAGCAGTGGCACATCTCACTAGACAACAGCAAGGTAGGTTGCAGAATGAGCAAGGACACGGAGAAGGAGTCAGTATGCGGAAGATACTTTTGATAGTTGCGCTGCTGGTCGTCAGCGGCCTGGCCATTGCGCAGACGACTGGCGGTACAGGCACAAGCACATCCGGTACGGGCGCCTCGACCGGAACAACATCGACAACAGGAACAGGCACCAGTACGGATATGCACGGGCAGAACACGACTGGAACGACCGGCACTGCCACCACGCCCGATGTATCCGGAACGACGGGCACAACCGGGACCACGACGGGAGCTGATATAAACGGCCAGACGGGCACCACTGGCTCGACCACCGGCACAACGGGCACCACCGGTTCCACGACAGGCACGACCAGCGACACGAGCGGCATGTCGGGGCAGACCGGTACGACTGGCTCAACCGGTAGCACGACGGGCACGAGCGACACCACCGGAATGTCGGGACAGACCGGCGGCACGACTGGTTCGACCACCGGTACAACTGGCGCCACCGGTTCCACGACAGGCACGACCAGCGACACGACCGGCATGTCGGGACAGACCGGCGGTACGACTGGTTCGACCACCGGGACAACTGGCACCACCGGTTCCACGACAGGCACGACCAGCGACACGACTGGCATGTCGGGACAGACCGGAACGACGGGCTCAACCACCGGTAACACGACGGGCACGAGCGACACCACGGGTATGTCGGGGCAGACTGGTACAACTGGTTCGACCACTGGCGCGACTAGCGATACGACCGGCATGTCGGGACAGACCGGTACGACTGGCTCAACCACCGGAGCGACCGGCACTACGACTGGCACACAGGAACAGCAGGAGTCGACCACTGGCGCCACCGGGGCAACGAGTGGCGCAACTGGCACGCAGCAAGCTGGCGCCAACCTGCCGCAGACCGGCTCCCCGCTTCCGCTCCTTGCGTTGCTTGGCGCGGGTAGCCTGCTCACCGGCGTCGTTCGCCGGTTCCGCGGATAGTCGCCCGAATGCAAGATTGCTTCCGTGTGACACAAGGAAAAGGCTGGAGCGAAGTAGCTCCAGCCTTTCGTTTTGCATAAACGCCAGACTTCAGGCTTCAGGCCTCAAGCCTCTGAGATTAGCGGATGCTACTTGCGTCTTGACGACTGCAGTCTGCTCCTTTCCAGCAAACGAAAGCACAGATTGCTGAATCCTAAATAGTGCCTTTGCGCTTGCAATCGTCGACCGAGGAAGCAGAGTTTGTCGGGGCAGCTGATTGGAGGGAACAGTGAAAGCAAGTTCAGGTATTCTGCTCACAGTGCTGGCCTGCACTATTTTCGTGCAGGCCGACCAACCAATCTCCGAATCGCGAACGCAGGAGAGCGCTGCATCCCAGAGTTCGCAATCCGGCACCATGCAGCAGCAGGGGACGACTCAAGCACCACAAACACAGCAGCCCGGTGCGGCGCAGCAGCCCGGTGCTCCGCAGACTCCGCAACAGGGCGGGATCAATCTCAGCTCGCGTGAGCAGCCAAATTTGAGTGGCTCGCAGGCGCGGATCGGGCGTGAGGTCCGGCACGAACTCGTTATGCTCCCCTACTACAGCTTGTTCGACAATCTCCAGTTCCGCGTCCTGGGCGACACGGTTGTACTGATGGGAGATGTCGTGCGCCCAAGTACGAAGAGCGAAGCTGAGAATGCTGTCAAGAAAATTGAAGGCGTCGAGAGGGTCGACAACCAGATCAACGTGCTTCCGCTGCGTCCGGACGATGACCGCATACGAATGGCAGTTGCGCGTGCCATTTTCAGCGCGGGTGGTTTGTCGCGCTATTCGTTTGAAGCCGTGCCGTCCATACACATCGTAGTCAACGGCGGCAACGTCAGGTTGGAGGGCGTTGTGGACAACGAAAGCGATCGCAATGTGGCCGAGATTTCGGCGAAATCTGTGTCGGGCGTTTTCTCGGTCACAAACAATCTTCGTGTCCAGAGCGAACACTGAAAGCACTGGAACAAGCACTCAGGTTCGCCCCACCGGCAGGGTTCTTGTATATGGAGTAAAAGAAAGAAGCCGGGCTGGTTGGCCCGGCTCACCCATTTCGCTTCTTAGGTCCGTTCGAAAGACGTCAGGTTCTGCGTTTCAATCTGCCGAGGTCGTGCTCGCGGCTGAACCTCAGCGAAAACTTGTTGTGCGTGTCACCGCTTTTTGCACGTTGCTGCACGTTATTGCACCTTATTGCACCAAGGCGATTCGATCCAACTCCTGCTGAATGACTTCCAGTGAGCAACCGGAGCCCTCAACCTTGCTGACTGCATCCCGTGCGGTCTCAGGAGATACGCCGTAGCCCCGCCCAGCCAGAAAGACCTGCAAAAGCTCGGCCGCATCTTGAAAGTCCAGCCCACTCTGGATCAACTCGCTTCTCAGCGCCGCCAATTCAGGAACTGAAAACTTCTCCGCCATCATAGGTCACCTCCGACCCTTTTTGGCTTTTGCTTATTAGACTCACCAAGGGGCATCAACGTTGCAGGCATTTTTGGTGCCAAGAGCGGTGAGTGTTCAAAGCTAATTGAAAAGCCTGTGTCAGGTACAACCCGCCCGTCACACCGATGTTGCGCGAACAGCTTCGGAGTCTCTCGCCAGGCACAGCTCTGCATTTCGGCGCTCAGTCGAATTCGAGAGGTATCTCGACGAGTGAATTTGCAAAACGATGCGCTTACTTCTCGATCGTCGATTCCTGCTCAAGCAGGACTGGGATGCCGTCGCGGATTGGGTACACGCGAAGGCAGTTACTGCATTTCAGCGCGTCATCGCCCTTCATCGCCAGTGGTGTTTTGCACACCGGACATGCCAGCACATCGAGCAGATCCTTGGGTAGCATGAAGCGATTATGCCATGATGCATGGCGATTCGTCTGAAGTGCCGCTTTTTACCCGCGCAGTTTAAGATAGAACTGCGGTCGCAAGTTCAAAGGGAGAGACGCTCGATGTCAGCAACCATTCTTGACGGCAACAAAATCGCCGCGGAGATCAAAGCCGAGGTCGCCGAAGAAGTGAAAAAGCTGGCCGCCGGCGGACTTCGTCCTGGACTTGCAGCCGTGCTCGTTGGCAACAACGCTGCTTCGGAGATTTATGTACGCAGCAAGGTCAAGACCTGCGAGGCGCTTGGAATCTTCAGCGAGAGAATTACGCCGCCGGACACTGTCAGTACCGAAGAACTGTTGGCGCTAGTGCGCGATTTGAATGCCCGGGATGACATAGATGGCATTCTCGTGCAACTTCCACTTCCCCAGCAGGTCGATTCCAAAGCCGTTCTGATGGCCGTCGATCCGGCCAAAGATGTGGATGGATTCCATCCCGTCAACGTAGGCTTTCTTTCCACTGTGCGTCCTGGTCTGGTGCCATGCACTCCGGCTGGCGTCATAGAGATTTTGAAGCGCAGCCACATTGCAATCGAAGGGCAGGAGGCGGTTGTTGTTGGACGCAGCGACATCGTTGGCAAGCCTGTCGCCATGCTGCTCACTAACGCCAACGCAACCGTAACCATTTGCCACTCAAAGACACGTGACCTGCCCGGCGTCTGCCGCCGCGCCGACATTCTCATTGCCGCAATTGGGAAGACGGCCATGATCACGCCTGAGTTCGTGAAGCGCGGCGCAACCGTTATCGACGTTGGCATCAATCGCGTCACAGATCCGCAGGAATTCGGAAGCTACTTCGCGGGAGACGCCAAGCGCGAAGAGGCTTTTGCGAAGAACGGCTCTACCCTGGTTGGCGACGTCCATCCGAAAGCGGCTGAAGTCGCCGGGGCCATCACGCCCGTTCCCGGCGGAGTCGGTCTGCTAACCATCGCCATGCTGATGGCCAACACGGTGAAAGCTGCCAAGATGCGTCGCGGCCACAAGTTCGCAGTAACTGCCTAGGTATTTACTGCTCTATGTTGAAAGTCGGACTCACCGGTGGTGTCGCTTGCGGAAAAACCACGATCATGCGGCTGTTCGCTGCGCGTGGTGCCCACATCATGTTTGCCGATGAAGTCGCGCACGACCTCATGCGGCCGGGCCACTCCGTCTACGAAGCTGTCGTTGAGCGCTTCGGCCGCGAGATTCTGAATGCCGACGGCATCATCAATCGTCCTCGCCTGGCCGCACTCGCGTTTCCGGGCCGCATCAAGGAACTGAACGCGCTCGTGCACCCGGCGGTCATAGCCTTTCAGGATCGCTGGATGCAGGAGATTGGCGAACGAGACCCGCACGCCATCGCCATCGTTGAAGCCGCTCTGCTCGTTGAAGCCGGAGCGCACACGCATTTCGATAAAGTTATCGCTGTGGTCTGCGACTTGGGACAGAAGGTTCGCCGCTTCGCAGAGCGTCAACAGCTCTCGTTGAACGAAGCCGCCGAAGAAGTCCGGCGGCGCATGGCCGCCCAGATTTCCGACGTGGAAAAAGCGCACGTCGCCGACTACGTCATCGACAACTCCGGCACCGTCCAGCAAGCCGAGACCCAGGTTGCACGCATCTGGCAAGAGCTCACGATGGCCAAGGCAGCGGGACATGAACCGGCGTGAAACTTTGTGTAGCCATGCACGTCTATAATGCTGGGCACGTTTGTCTTTAGACAAAACCACTTCGCCCCGAAAAGGTGAGAAGCGCAATGAAAGTGGCACGTCCCTTCGTTTTTGGCCTGGTACTCGCGGCAGCTTTTTACTTCTACACGTCGCATCGTTTTGGCGTTGCGCCCGGAACCTGGGTCACGCGTGACAAGGTCGAGATCACCGAGGCCGCCGGCCCGCAGACCTTCGATTCTGAAGAACAAAACAACATCGATGTTTACAAACGCGTGTCGCCAGCTGTGGTCAACATCACTTCCACGGCTGTGGCCTTCGACTTTTTCTATGGCGCCGTCCCGCAGGAAGGCCAGGGATCTGGCTTCATCATCGACAAGGAAGGCCACATTCTCACCAACTATCACGTTGTTGCGAATGCCCGGCAGCTTGAAGTCACCATGTCGAATCGTAAGAAGTTCCCGGCGCAGGTTGTCGGCCTCGATCCCTCGCACGATCTTGCGGTCATTCAGATCAAGGTTCCGAACCTTGTGCCGGTTGTCATGGGCGACTCGCGCACGCTGCAAGTCGGTCAGAAGGTATATGCCATCGGCAATCCTTTCGGGTTGAACGGCACCATGACGCGGGGCATCGTGAGTTCAATCCGCTCCGTGCGTACGCCGGAAGGTGCTTTCATCGACGAAGCCATCCAGACCGACGCCGCTATCAACCCCGGCAACTCCGGCGGCCCACTGCTCAACGCGCGTGGAGAAGTCGTTGGGATCAACACCATGATTTACAGCGCTTCTGGCGGCAGCGCCGGCATAGGCTTTGCGATTCCGGTGAACGCCGCCAAAGCTGTGCTCAACGATCTCGTCACGATCGGTCGCGTAAGGCGACCCTCGCTCGGCATACGGCCGCTTCCGGTCGGTCCTGAGCTCGCGCAAGAGATGGGCCTTGCCGCCGATTCCGGTATCCTCATCGTGCAGGTCGTTCCCGGCGGCGCTGCCGAGCGTGCCGGACTGCGTGGCGGCACCCAACGCGCTCTACTTGGCAACACGCCCATTATGGTCGGAGGCGATCTCATCGTTGCCATCGACGGTCAGTCGGTCGAAGACCAGCAGGATCTCGCGCACGTTATGAATACTCATCGTGCGGGCGATACTGTAACCGTCACCGTCCTTCGAGCGCGAAATAAAGTTGACGTGAAAGTCACACTCGATGAGGCGAAAGACCGCGGCCGCAGCTAGCGGGAGTCGAAGAGAGGGCGCAGCCCCAAGCTGCGCTGCGCCTCAGTTAAAACTCGCTTCATCTTAAGATGGTTCAGCGCCTTCGGCGCTCCGGTCACATGACACTCTAGTGGTTAACCCAGCCGCTTGACGCATGCCCGCGTGCTTCGGTAAATTCCTTGTTGCGCCTATGTTTACGCCTGAAACTGTCTCAAGCCTTTAGCTCTCTTCGCGGATGCAAACCAACGGGCGTGTATACGTGTGTTCCGGTTGTCCGCTTCTCCGAAAAGAAAATGTGAACAGCGTCGCTCCGTTGCGACGCATGGAGAAATCGCTTGAGCTCGCAACCTAAACTGAACAACGTCACAGCAGAACTGCAACTCGCGCGACGTCTCGAAGCAGCTGAGATGTTGCCCTGCAAGGAAGTCGTCGAACTCGTCTCGCAAACAAACCACGAACTCGGCTGCATGATGGAGCCCATCGCCGGAGGGTGGGCCTTTTTTGCGGGCGTTGGCTCGCCCATGACCCACGCCATCGGCATCGGACTCCACGGCGCGGTTTCGGATGAAGACTTCGATCGTCTCGAATCCTTCTATCGCGACCGCAACTCGCCGTGCGAGATCGTCACTTCGCCGATGGTGGATGGTTCTCTGCTTGAGCACGCCGGCAAGCGCGGCTACCGCCTCACCGAATTCAACTCGGTGCTCGCGCTCGATCTGCGAAGCTACACGGCGGTGCCGCCTCCATCGCAGATCCGCATTGTGCCCGTTGGCCCGCCGGAAATTGCGGCGTGGTCACAAGTGCTTGTCGAAGGCTTTGCCGAACTCGGAGCGCTTCCTCCCGAGTTGTTCCGGCCGTTTGCCGAAATTCGCAATTCCGTTTGCCGGCTTGCCTTTCTCGATGGAGTGCCCGTTGCCAGTGCCGCAGGCTCCGTGTGTGCCGAACAGGGAATCGCGGCATTGTACGGGGCTGCAACTCTCCCGACTTTTCGCCGACGTGGCCTGCAAACGGCACTGCTGCATAGTCGGCTCAGGACAGCGCAGGAGGCCGGATGCGATCTGGCCGTCGTAACCACGCAACCGGGTTCCGACTCGCAACGCAACTCCGAGCGCCTGGGCTTCCACGTCGTTTACACCAAGGTCGTGCTCGTCCGCGATTTTACCGCCAAGTAAATCAGCAGGCGCGGGTGCTCAGTGCACTCGCGCCTGCTCAACTGGCTGCGTACGCGACTCGTGCTAGATTCTTGACCGGAGCTGGATACTCATGAACACCGACTCTGTCCGTCAGCACTGTCTTTCTCTCCCTTATGTCACGGAAACCGTGCAATGGGGCGACGACCTTGTATTCAAAGTTGCAGGCAAGATGTTCGTCATAATGTGCCTGGAACCGGGAAAACTCGCCCTCTCCTTCAAGGCGACTCCAGAAGCTTTCTACGAACTGCAGGAGATTGAAGGCATCATCCCTGCGCCCTACATGGCACGCGCGCAGTGGGTCGCGCTTGAGCGCTTCAACGTCCTGCGCGATGACGAACTCCGCGACCGGCTGAACACGTCCTACCGGCTCGTCTTCGAAAAACTTCCAAGGAAGGTTCAGCAGGAGTTAGAAGCTGGCAGATTCACAACCAAGAAAATGCCGGCAGGTACCAAGAAACCGACTGCACGCGAGGCGGCATCCCCGGCCGCGGAGAAAGTTGCGGTGAGCGGAGCGAAGAAGTCCACACGCAAGAAGTCTGTCCAGCAAACAAAGCACGCGAGAAGTAAGACTACGGGCTCTCGCTGAGCATCAGCGCGGACTATGGTTGAAGATCATCCGATACGCACGTTCATCTCCGCAGCGCGCTTCGGATCGTCCGTGTCGCGCAGCGCCACGTAGAGCAGGCGCAATAGGCCAAGCGAAACGGCTCCGATCAGCAACCCCGCCCAATCACTTGATTTATTCAGACGTTCACCAGGCAAGCGTTCGCCAATCATTGCCATGCCGCGCACCTCGCCCCGAAACTCGTGCTGTTATGAGATGAGCGTTTGGGGGCAGGAGTGAGTAGAGTTCGCCGCGTGCTCCCGATTGACTCGCACGCCGAGTCGCGCTAGCCTCAACTGCTTTCTTCCAAACGCAAACGCCCGAACGTGAACACCGGAACGCGAACACTTATGCGAAGCCAACGCGCACGGCACGCCCTTCTGGTACTCCTGCTTCTCTGCTTTGCGGCGAATACTTCTGCCGCGCCCATGCGACCGGCACACGCGCCGAAGGCCATGGTCGCAAGCGTCCACGAGGCAGCCACACGCGCCGGTCTCGAAGTCATGCGACAGGGCGGCAATGCCATTGATGCCGCCGTGGCTACCGGCTTCGCATTGGCAGTCGTGCATCCGCAGGCTGGAAACATTGGCGGCGGCGGATTTCTCCTCGCACGCTTCGCCGACGGGGATGTTCACTTCCTGGACTTCCGCGAAAAGGCGCCGGCCAAAGCCACGGTCAACATGTATCTTGACGAGCAGGGCAACGTCATCGACGACCTCAGCCTCGTCGGCTACAAGTCCATCGCCGTTCCTGGTTCTGTCGCCGGCCTCGTACACGCGCAGAAGAAGTGGGGCAAGCTGCCCCTGCCGCGCGTGATGGTGCCAGCGATCCGTCTTGCTCGCCAGGGATTTCCGCTTTCGCATGAAGATGCGCAAGATTTTCGCGACGAGCACCTGGCCAAGTTTCCCGACTCTCATCGCATCTTCCAGCGCAACGGCCACTTCTACGAGCAGGGCGAGATGTTTCGCCAGCCTGAACTGGCGCGCACACTCGAGCGCATCGCACGCAATCCCGATGGCTTTTACCGTGGGGCGCTTGCGAAGCAGGTTGCGGCTGCCATTCAACAGGGCGGTGGACTGGTCACGGAGAGGGACCTGGCGGACTACAACGTTGTCGAGCGTCAACCTATCCGGGGAACCTATCGCGGTTTTGAAATCATCAGTGCGCCGCCACCTTCCTCCGGCGGAGTCGCGCTGATCGAGACCTTGAACATCCTGGAAGGCTACGATCTTTCCAAACTCGGCAGCCGATCCGCACAGAGCATGCACCTTACGCTGGAGGCTTTCCGGCGTGCATTTTTCGACCGCGCGGAATTTCTCGGCGACCCGGATTTTTCGCCCATTCCGGTTGCGCAACTCACGGACAAGAAGTACGCGCGCAAGTGGCGCGAATCGCTTTCGCCCGACCACGCAACCCCAAGCGCGGAACTCAAACGTCCCAGCTTCGGCGAACTCGACGTGAACGCCTCGTTGCGTTTACCCATGAACTGGACGGAACCGGAACATACGACCCACTACTCTGTCGTCGATCCAGCCGGCAACGCCGTCTCTGTTACCACTACGCTCAACGACAGCCTCGGCTCGCGCGCGACCGCCCAGGGCCTCGGATTCCTGCTCAATGACGAGATGGACGACTTCGCATCCAAGCAGGGCGTACCCAACGGTTACGGACTCATACAGGGGCCTGCGAATGCGATCGGCCCGGGCAAGCGGCCGCTTTCGGCCATGACGCCTACGATTGTTCTGCGCGACGGCAAACTCTTCCTCGTTCTCGGCTCGCCCGGCGGGCCGACCATTATCACGACAGTCGCGAATGTCCTGATGGGCGTTGTCGATTACGGGTTGAACATCCAGGAGGCTGTCAACGCTCCGCGCTTCCATCACCAATGGATGCCCGATTCCGTTCGCATTGAAAATGTGGGATTCTCGGCTGACACGCTTACACTGCTGGAGGGGAAGGGGCACAGGTTATCGCGACGTAATTACTGGGGCGACGCCGAGTGCATCGCAATCGATCCAAAGACCGGCGAGCGCCTGGGCGCTTCCGACGCACGCAACAACGGCAAAGCGTTGGGCTATTAAACGGAGAGGTTTCCTGGAAGATACTTGCTAAAGAGATCTGCTGAACAGAAACGGCTGTGGCGATTCGCGGGCGCATCCAATCTGCGCGAGGATAGGTAGAGTCCAGATGCTGAAGGCAATGTCGACTTACGTTCACGTACGCGAGCGGTTGCATCCCGGCCTGCTCGATGAACTGTCGCGCGGTGGTGCGCAGGCTATCGAGGTCTTTGCATCGCGCGGCCACTTCGACTACACCAACCGGCAACACGTGCGCGAGATTGCCAACTGGTTCGGCACCAGCGGCGTTGAGTTTAACTCCATGCATTCGCCTATGTTCAATCAGACCGACTGGGGCAATAACGGTGCGCCGCCGCTCAACATCGCCAGCATCGACCGCAAGAGCCGCATCGACGCCATGGACGAAATCAAGCGCGCCATCGAAGTTGCCGAGCAAGTGCCCTTTCGCTTTCTCATTCAGCACATCGGCACCGGCGGCGAAAACTATGACGAGCACAAGTTCGATGCCGCGCTCACCTCGCTTGAGCACCTGCGAGCCTTTGCCAAGCCGCTCGGCGTTCGCCTGCTTGTCGAGAACATCCCGAACGAACTCTCTACTCCTGACCGCCTTCTTGAGCTTATCCGCATCAGCCACTTCGAAGACGTAGGCGTCTGCTTCGATTTCGGCCACGCTCATCTTGGCGAGGGCGTTGAAGTCGAGTTCGACTTGCTCAAGGAGCACATTCGCTCAACCCATGTTCACGACAACAAGAAAGACCGCGACACCCACCTCTGGCCCGGAGACGGTTCCATCGACTGGACACAGGCGATGGAGCTGCTGCACTCCGCCCCTCACGTTCCGCCGATCCTTATGGAAATCGATGGCGATCCGCAGGGCGATCCCGAGTTCGGTAAAGTCGTCCCCGTCAAGATGCAACAAGCCTGGACGAAACTGGAGCGCGCCGACGCAACCGCGTAGGTTTCCAGCAATTGATGTAATTTGTCTTCCTCGGCGAGACGAGAAGTCGCTGAACTGCCTGAGCTGCCTGAGCTGCTGAGCTAAAGCAACCCTTGTTTTCCTGAGCGAGGGCGTAGACCCGAGTCGAAGGACCCGTTTTGTCACCTCCGTGCTGCCCGCAAATGCACCGTAACTGGCCCGCAGGAGCACCTCTCCGCTACAATCGAAAGGTTAGCCTTACGACGTCACTTGTAACCGTGCATGCCGTCGCAGGCTCCAGTCTAATTACGGAAAACATCATGGAAGCAGTACAGACAGCACCTGTCACCACCATCGCTGACATCGGCAAACATGAAGGCCAAACCGTCACCATCCGCGGATGGCTCTACAACCTGCGCGAAAGCGGCAAGCTCCTGTTCCCAATCTTCCGCGATGGCAGCGGCGTCATTCAGGGCGTCGTTCCCAAGAACGCGGTTGCGCCCGAAGTCTTCGACGCGATTAAGGGGCTAACGCAGGAGTCCAGCGTGATCGTCACCGGCAAGGTTCGCGCCGACAAGCGCGCTCCCGGTGGCTACGAACTCGATGTCTCCGGCGTGGAAGTCGTGCAGAAGGTTCCCGACAACGAACCCTATCCCATCACGCCGAAAGAACACGGCGTCGACTTCCTGATGGAACACCGCCATCTCTGGGTGCGTTCGGCGCGACAGGCTGCCATCCTCCGCACGCGCGCCGAAATCATCAAGGCCGCGCGCGACTTCTTCGACGATCGCGGCTTCGTTCTGACGGACCCGCCGATCCTCACACCAGCCGCCTGCGAAGGTACGAGCACGCTTTTCCCGGTGGACTATTTTGGCGACGAGGCATTCCTGACGCAGTCCGGCCAGCTTTACATTGAAGCCACTGCAATGGCGCTCGGAAAGGTGTACAGCTTCGGCCCCACCTTCCGCGCCGAGAAGTCCAAGACGCGCCGCCATCTCACCGAGTTCTGGATGGTTGAGCCTGAAGTTGCGTATGCCACGCTCGACGACATCATGCGACTGGCGGAGGACTTCATCAGTGCGATCGTAACGCGAGTGCTTGAGCATCGCCGTGCCGACCTGGAAGTGATTGGCCGCGACATCTCCAGGCTCGAAAAGATCGCCGCACCATTCCCGCGAATCTCCTACGACGATGCAGTGAAGATGCTGCACGAAGGTTTCGAAAAGGGCGAACTCGAAACCAAGTTCGAGTACGGCAATGATTTTGGCTCGCCCGATGAGACCTACATCTCGTCCAAGTTCGATCGGCCCCTGATGGTGCATCGTTACCCGGCGGCGGTAAAGGCCTTCTACATGGAGCCTGATCCGAATGACTCGACCAAGGCGCTCTGCGTCGACGTGCTCGCGCCCGAGGGCTATGGCGAGATCATTGGCGGATCGCAACGCATGGGCAATTACGAGGCGCTGCTGAAGCGCATCCACGAGCACAATCTGCCCGAGGAAGCCTTCAAGTGGTATCTGGACTTGCGCAAGTTTGGCGGTGTGCCGCACTCCGGGTTCGGCATGGGCGTGGAGCGTGCCGTGGCGTGGATCTGCGGATTGGACCATGTGCGCGAAACCATTCCGTTTGCGCGCATGTTGCACCGCATGTATCCGTAGCTAATCTGAGGTTGGGCGGGCCGTTCCAGCCCGCCTTCTTTCGGCCAAGCCTTTAGACGGCGCCGCGCATCGCGTGGGGCGATGCACGGGGACGCGAACCAGCATCTACATACGTGCCATTAGTGCCGCACGTCTCCATGTGCGGATAGACATCGCTCGGCATGGATGAGTAAACGGTTCGGCTCACCCGCTCTTCATTAACCAGAAGTAGGAACCATGGAATTGACTTTATGATCAGCGTACCTGCATCCTTCGCTAGCATCGTTTCTAAAAAGATTCGTGTCATTGGCGTACCGCTCGACCTCGGCCAGCAGCGCCGTGGAGTCGATATGGGGCCTTCGGCAGTCCGCGTTGCCGGACTTGAAACCAAGCTTGAGGCCATCGGCCATGTCGTTGAAGACGCCGGAAACATTGAGGTGACGCTTGCCGAGCAGCAGAACTTCGGCGATCCGAACGCGCGTTATCTCCGCGAGATCACGGCGACCTGCACCAGCACGGCCGAACTCGTACTAAAGACGCTGGAATCCGGCATGGTCCCGCTTGCCATCGGCGGAGACCACTCCATGGCCGTAGGTACCGTCAGCGGCGTCGCTGAGTACTATCATCGGCAAAACCAGAACATCGGCTTGCTGTGGATCGACGCGCACTCTGACATCAACACGCCCGGCACTTCGCCCAGCGGAAACGTGCACGGGATGCCGCTCGGCGCGATCATGGGACTCGGCCCTGCGGAACTTGCCGGCATTTTCGGATGGTCGCCCAAAGTGCGCCCGGAGAATTGCGTCCTCGTTGGTATCCGCGACGTTGATGCGAACGAAAAAGAAAACATTCGTCGCGCCGGAATCGAAGTCTTCACGATGCGCGACATCGACGAGCGCGGCATGCGCAGCGTCATGGAAGAAGCTTTACGCATGGCCGGACGCGGTACCGTCGGCTATCACGTCTCGCTCGATATGGATTGGATCGATCCTGAAGATGCGCCCGGCGTCGGCACTCCCGTCCCCGGCGGCGCTACCTATCGCGAGTCGCACCTGGCCATGGAAATTATTGCCGACCACGGACGCATGACCAGCTTCGAGATAGTCGAAGTCAATCCCGTCATCGACGAGCGCAACCGTACGGCAGAACTGTCAGTCGAGTTGGCGCTATCGGCGTTCGGGAAGAAGATCCTTTGATGGAATTTGTAATCGGGTGATTGGCAATCAGGCAATTTGTAATCGGGATTTCACGGGCAGTCGAAGGCGTTTCGAATTTACTGCATCGCGCCGCTCGCGCAAGAGCGTTATCCTGTTCAACTAGCAACCGACAACTGATGACCGGCAACTGACCGCCGGCAACTGACAACTGAAACCTGGCAAACTCGAAAATGAAGAAACTTCGCGTCGGCATTCTCTTTGGCGGTCGCAGCGGTGAGCATGAAGTCTCGCTGCTGTCCGCCGCATCCGTTCTCAAGGCCATCGACAAGAAGAAGTACGAAGTCGTCCCCATCGGCATCACCAAAGACGGCCAGTGGCTGACCGATCTGCACGCCGAGCGCCTGCTGCGTGGCGAAACGAAAGCGCCAGGCACCGATGCCTCGCATTTGCGCGCGGGCGATCCGGCCGCAACACCCGGCGCGGCGCTGCTCGCCAAGGGCGAGTCCGTCCTCGTGCCGCCCGTCCCCGGAGATTGTTCGTCCCTCATCCCGTTTGAGACATCGGGCGCGCACGCCGCCGCTCATGCCGTTGATGTAGATGTCATCTTTCCTGTGCTCCACGGCACCTTCGGCGAAGACGGCACGATCCAGGGTTTGCTCGAACTCGCCGACATCGCCTACGTTGGTTCTGGCGTTCTTGGCTCCTCGGCGGGCATGGACAAAGACATTATGAAGCGGCTGTTCCGCGATGCTGGCCTGCCCATCGTGAAGCACGTTACCGTGCTCCGCAACGAGTGGGAGAGCGCGCCGAAGAAGGTTCGCAAGTTGGTCGAGAGCTCTCTGAAGTATCCGGTGTTTGTGAAGCCGGCGAACCTTGGCTCGTCCGTCGGTATCAGCAAGGTGCACGAGGGCGGCGAACTCGCGGCAGCCATGGATGAAGCTGCACTGTATGACCGCAAGATCGTCATCGAGCAGGGGGTCGGGGGAGCAAAGCGCAAGCCTCGCGAGATCGAGTGTGCCGTGCTCGGCAACGACAATCCGCAGGCTTCTGTCTGCGGCGAAATCGTGCCCATTAAAGAATTTTATGACTACGACGCAAAATACATCGACGAAGGTTCGGAGCTGATTTTGCCCGCAAAGCTTTCGCGCCGTTTGCAGAAGCAGGTGCAGCAGATGGCGATTGCGGCATTTCAGTCCGTGGACTGCTCAGGCCTCGCGCGTGTCGATTTCCTGATGGATCCGCAAACGGAGAAGTTGTACTTGAACGAAGTGAACACCATGCCGGGCTTCACCTCCATCAGCATGTATCCCAAGCTCTGGGGTGCCACAGGCATCGCTTATACTGAGCTCATCGACCGCCTCATTCAGCTTGGCCTCGAACGCTACGCCGAGAAGAAGAAGAATCGCTACACCAAGGCATAGGTAGCAGGAAGCCTGCGTCTGCGATATACGGCTTCTTGCTATCGAAAAGCACGCCGCCGCGTCCAATTCAGCAGCAGGAAGCGATGCTACGGGCGCGCTGATTGCCCAGAGCGCATACTCTCTGACGCGCGCCCGCTTTTTATTCCGCCCGCCTGCCATTCCCGGGAACTTAGCCTGCGAAGCTGTCGTACCAGCAAACAGGGGGAACCATGCGCCGAATATTTTTCGCTATCCTCGTCATAGTGGTAACAGCTTCTTCTGCCTTCGCCGACCAATGGAACAAGGCTTACCAGGTCGGAAGCAAGCCTTCACTACGAGTTTTGACAAACGACGGTAGTGTTCGAATTAGCGTTTCGAAGGGCTCCATGATTTCAGCCGCGGTTCGCACGGAAGGCTACAAGATTGCGACCGAGGACGTTCGCATCATTGAGCGCCAGAACGGCGACAGTGTCGAACTGATCGTTAAGGTGCCTGAACGTTTGCACATAGGCGTCGTTCGTCAGCGCAGGCTTGAGATTGCGGTCACGGTGCCAGCCAATACGCAGCTTGATCTGCGATCGTCAGACGGCAGCATTCGTGTCTTCGGCACCCGCGCCCCCGCGAGCCTGTCGAGTGGCGACGGTTCCATAGAGGTCAGCGACTTCGAAGGGCCACTGCAAGCTCGTACTTCAGACGGCAGCATTCGTGCCGCCGGTCGTTTTGATAATCTCGACTTGCAGACGTCCGACGGCAGCATCCAGTGCGAAGTGCGTCCGGGCTCGCGTATGGCGAACCGCTGGCAAGTGCATAGCGGCGACGGGAGCATACGACTTCGCCTGCCGCAGGAGTTCGCGGCTGAACTTGATGCGCACGCTTCAGATGGACGTGTCAGGAGCGGCATGCCCGTCACGATTAGTGGAAAGGTCAGCCGCAATGCGATTCGCGGCAAACTTAATTCGGGAGGGCAGTTACTCGAGGTATCCAGCGGCGACGGGTCCATATCGATTGATCGCTGGTAACGTGCCGACTTGGACTCGGTATTCATTCTAAGCGGTTCTACGGGCACGCCCAAGAGCGTGCCTTTTCAGCGAACTGAGTAGCTCAACAGAGTGCTTAAGAAAAGACATCCGCGGTTCCTATTATTTGTATCCGCTGTTTGTTTTTATTCATCTAAATAGTTGGTTAATTCATAATGGCTCCTAGAAAACGCTCTCATCTCGGCTCCCGCAACCAGCCTGAACTCAGTCGCCACACAATCCTTCAAGCCGCCATACAGGAGTTTGCTGCGCATGGTTTGGAGGGCGCGCGCATCGATTCAATCGCACAATCAGCCCGCGTCAACAAGGCCCTGCTCTACTACTACTTCCGCGACAAGGAAGGGCTTTACGGAGCTGCGCTCGATCACACCTTCGGGAAATTGGTCGAGACACTTGATCAGGTACTTGACCTCGACCTGGCGCCGGCGGAAAAGGTGCTGGCCTACGCTGGCGCGCACTTCGATTACGTCGCGAGTAATCCTATTTACCAGCGCCTTTTGCAGCACGAACTCATGCGCACGGGAGCCCGCAATTCGCTACATTTCGAGCGTATCGTATCGCGCCATTTACGTCCGGTCTTCGGCAAGTTGGCCGTGGTGCTCGCGAAAGGCACAAAGCTTGGCGTATTTCGACAGGTTTCTCCCGAACAGTTCATGCTTTCGATGGTTGGTGTCGTAGTTTTCTACTTCAGCAGCATGCCGATTACGCGTGCTTTCAGTGACCTGGACCTGCTCGCTCCAACAGCCCTGCGTGAGCGTCGCGCCGCTGTACTCGACTTCATCTCGGCCGGCCTCTTCCGCGATCCCGCGCTGGCGGATCACGTTTTGGGCCTGCCGCACATAACCAAGGCAGACATCCCTGCCGCCGACGCTCAGTCGGCGTCATTATGAATTCGCCTCCAACGATTCTGTCTTCCGAGCGAAGAGCGTAAGCCCGGAGTCGACGGACCCCTTTTGCCAGCTCTGTGCAGAGGGGCCCTTCGACTCCGCGACTTTGTCGCTTCGCCCAGGAAGACACCGCGAGGCGAACGCAAGTAAAGCGATCCACCGGTGCAAGGCCTTGCTGAAGGAACGCGGGGCCTGCTGCAGTCTGGCCTGACCCGAGGTATCTTTCTGTGTTCGCGACCATCACGCTGCCGAATGCACGGCTTGTAGTACTGCTATGTTGTACAATCGCGCGCTCCAGCATCGGAGGGATAGCTATGAAGCGACTCGGGTTCGTCTGCATTTTCACGAGCTGCGTGGCAGCAGCGGCACTGATCGGAACTCCGCAAATCGACGCGCAGGCTACCTCCGGGAAGGCGAAGCGGGCTGTGCGTGCGCGCACAGCGGCTGCCAAAATGCTTCCGGAGCTGAAGCCGTTCATCGGCACATGGAAGCTAGTGTCGTCCATGGAGACGCTTGCGGACGGCACGGTACGGCCGTACGGCTTTGGTCCGAACGCAGTGGGGTACCTGATGTACGACGCGACCGCGCATATGTGCGCCCAGGTGGTGAATCCTGATCGGCCGAGATGGAGGAATCCCGAAAAGCCCACGCCCGAAGAGGTGAAGACTGCCTTCGACGGATTCGGAGGATACTGCGGAACGTACTCGGTGGACGAGAAGGCATCGACGGCCACGCATTTGCCGGAAGTGCCATTCGACCCGAATATCGTCGGTCAGCCGAAGCCGCGGACTTACAGGTTCGATGGCGATCGTCTCATCTACAGCGGCAGTGAAAGCGGAGAACAGGGCGAGACACGCTGGGAGATGGTGTGGGAGCGCGTGCGCTGAGAGTTCGTGAAGCGATATAGTACCAGCGGGCGAGAGCCTGATGTCTAGCCTGAACGAGAACGGAACACAATGTCTACAACGCTGTTTGACGCGAAGCCCTACGACCCGAGACGCGACCGCCGCAGGAATATCATCATCGGTTCCATCATCCTGGCCATCCTGATCCTCTTGCCGCTGGCATGGTGGTTTCGCCATTGGCCGGAAGAACACAAGGTCGATCAGTTCTTCACGGCCATCGAGCAAAAGGACTTCGAAAAGGCGTATGGAATCTGGGTTGCGGACAAGGACTGGAAGCTGCATCCGCAGAAGTTCACGAAATATCCAATCGGCGAGTTCTACATCGATTGGGGGCCGGGCGGGGAGTGGGGCCTGATCAGGTCGCACAAAGTGGATGGTTCGGCCGCGCCACGAGGCGGAAGCGGAGTCGTCGTCGTAGTGACCGTCAATGACCGTGTTGAGAAGGCACGTATCTGGGTCGAAAAATCCGATCAGACCTTAAGCTTTTCGCCGTTCTAGCGAGGAGGAAAACTCCGATCTCAACACCGCCTTTGGCGGGACTCTACCCGGATGCATAGATTGTGCTGCTCTGCCCCACCCCCGCGGGCCTCTTCGTTCTAAGCTGCTATCGAATGCGTGCTTATTGTGAGAAGGGTGTTTTTTTCTAACGCGCCCCACGAAGGTTGGCGAAAAGCGCCGTTCACTTGGGCGCGCGGACCCGGACCGATGGGATGAGCTTTTCAACCCTGTTTAGCTTCTTCGGCTCTGATTGGGGTCCGCAGCGATTTGTCGAATGAATCGATCTGTTCCGCCAATCCGAAGACTCGAAGTCTATCGCCAACCTCGAAACGCGCCGTAGCCGGTGGATTCATCACGGTGTCTTGTTCTTTCGTGATCGTAAGAATCGTAATTCCAAAACGCTCGCGGACGTGCTGCTGACCGATGCTTTCGCCGGTGGCCATTCCCGGTGTTATCAGAATTTCGCGAACCTGGGGCAAGCCCGCCAGCGTCTCTCGCGGTTCGTAGTGAGCGAGTTCGACGGCGCTGCGGAACTCTGAAAGGTAAGCCGCAGCTTTGGAGCCCGGTACCTTCAGGTAGTCCAGCGCGCGGCGAATGAGTGCGAGCGATGCTTCGGCTTCCGGTTGAACTATCTCCGTGGCTCCGATGCCTATGAGCGCATCGCGGTCCTGCTTTCCGTGTGCCCTGGCAATGATGGGGACGGTCGGATTGAGCCGCCTTGCGATTTCTGCGGCGAGCAGAGCGCGGTCGAGTTGCGGCAGTGTTATGACGACCAGCGCCGCGTCCGCTACGTTAGCTTCCTCCAGGATGTTTACGTGAACGGGGTCGCCGAAAATTGCCGGAACGCCCCGAGAGCGGAGAGTCTTCACAATGTCAGGATCGATCTCGACTACTACATAGGGAGTTCCAAAGGTCTCCAGCGCGGTTCCAACGACGCTGCCGACTCGACCAAATCCGCATAGGACAACGTGGTCGTGCAGTTTCTCCACGGTCGCGCCCCCGAGCGCGTTGTGCTCCGCGGCAAATCGATATCGCCCAATGATAGCCGGGACAAACCGCATTAGAAGAGCGTTGAGCAGAATCGTGACCAGTGCGGTGGCGAGGGTGGCGTTATATACGTCGTCGCCAACCAGCTTGGCATTGCGCGCGACTTGCACGAGGATGAACGAGAACTCTCCGATCTGGGTCAGTCCAACGGCGACGAGGATAGCCGTCCACACGCCGTAGCCGAATAGCAACACAACCGTACCCCACACCACAAACTTGCCGAAGATGACGAGTGCAACGAGCGTCGCCAGTAACGGCAGGTTCGAGAACAGGGTGGAAGGGTCGATGAGAGCTCCGATGGTGACAAAGAAAAGAGCGACGAACGCGTCTCTCAACGGGAGCAGTTGCGCGAGTGTCTGGTGCGCGTACTCCGATTCGCTGATGACCATGCCTGCGAGGAACGCGCCAAGAGCCAGAGAGAAGCCGACGGCCTGTGTCACGGCAGCAGTCGCGAATCCCAGGGCCAGCGCAACAAGCAGATACAATTCCTGGCTGCGTGTGCGCGCGACGCGCGTCATGATCGGCGGGACAAGTTTGTAGGCTATGAAACCGATCGGTATGAGGAGCAGTGCGGACTTGCCAAACGCGATTCCAATTGCGAGGAAGTTGCCATTTTGAATCGATGACAGCGAAGGCAGCAGGACGGTCATGACAACGACTGCCATGTCCTCTACGAGCGTTATGCCGATCATGACACTGCCGTGACGCGAATGGAGCTCGCCGCGGTCGATGAGCAGGCGTGACAGCACCATCGTGCTCGCAACCGAAATAACAGCTCCGATGGTGATCCCCTGCGCAGTAGTCCAGCCCAGCAGATGTCCAACCGCTAAACCTAGGGCGATCGAAAGCAGGATGCCCAGGAAGCCGCCCAGCAGGGCAACCCATTTGACGCGAAGCAGGTCCCGTGCTGAGAACTCGATTCCAATCGAGTACATCAGCAGAATGACGCCGACTTCCGCAAGCATTTCAAGAAAGTGCAGGTCCGAAATCGCAGGACCGGGCGTGAATCGTCCGATGAGGATGCCACCGAAGACGTAGCCAAGAATAAGCGGCTGGCGCAGGCGTCTTGCGAGAAGCCCTCCCGCGAGGGCGGCGACAAAGACGTATGCGAAGTCAACAAAGAATCTTGGCTCTGGCGTCATGTTGAACTAGTCCACTTTCAGAATGAAGGAGTTAAACGGTTCCGTATGCAATTGAGTTATGGGACGCAAGTAACGGCACAACTCGCAACATCTATCTGCGAGATTGAATGGCAACGCGAAATGATGAATGCTCATGTCATCTCCCAGGGCCCATCGAATCCGGCAGCGAAGGTTGCGCTAACTAGCAGAGGAGAGTGCAGGTCATCTCAAGCAGACGTTCACGACGCATCGTTGGTACAGGCGTCCCAAATGCCAGGGCGAATGGTTCGGGGAGGATCGCCGGACGGAGTACGGTCGCAACTAACAGACGCATCACACCCGGTTGCTTGATCTTGACCACGGCGGTTGGTGTCGCAGTCGCCGGACAGACGAGGACGAACGCCAGCAGTACGCAGGCGAGAATCGGTACCCCGAGGGTGAGTCGGCGAAGCATGACCGCATCCATTCTAATCTAACGTGGACGCAGCGAGCCTCGCGGAAGCAGGACGAGGCACGACGCAACGGCTACTCCTCCCGGGCTCCAATCGTGTATCCGATCGACGCACCGTAGCGTGCTAGTCGTCCGCTATTGAACAGTGAGTTGTCGTGTACCAGGTACAGGTGCGCCTCCGGGCGAACGAAGATACGGCTGGAGACATAGAATCGAACGCCACCTGCGAAGTGTCCCATGAAGTTGTTGACGCTGGTGTAGTTGGTGCAACCGGTGAAATTACAAACGAAATAGGGCTGGTAAAAACGGATGCTCTGGCCACCAATCCCGGCCATCAGTTCGCCTGCGAGTCTCTTCCACTGCGGCACCCAGATCGCGTTGACGTCATAGAAGATTGGGCGATAAGGCTGAATCTGCTGGTAGGAGCTCTGGCTCCCGCGCCAGGCAACCTCGCCGTTAACGCCGAAGCCATGCCCGAAGAGCAAATCTGCGCTGAAGGCCGGAAAAGCTCCGCCGCCCAGGTTCTGAGTTGCAGCTAAGTTTGAATCTGATTGCGACGTAGTCGTGCCTACGCCGAAAGCAAAATCGACTTGCTGCTGCGCGTGGGCAACACTCGGTGACAGCATGAGACATGCGGCTGCGAAACAAAGTGTGGCGACCAGAGGTAAGTTTCTCAAGTAAGTCTCTCCGGCTCCGTTTGATGTTCTGGACAGGTTTGCGGTTTGTTCGGGGAACCGCAAAAGCGGCGTGACCTCGGGCTGACCGGCGGTGCGCCTGCCGCTCTTGTGAGGACGACTACTCAGGCTTGCTTTTGCCGTCGCTGAAGTGATTCTTCACCTTCTGCAGAGAGGCTTCGTCTTCTACGTTGAGGCAAGTTTTTGAGCGATCGATCTGGCGCATGAGGCCGCAGAGGACCTTGCCTGGACCAACTTCCACAAACTGATCGATGCCGTCCGCGATAAATCCGCGCATCGACTTCTCCCACTGCACTGCTCCGGTGACCTGGCGGATGAGGGCGTCGCGCGCGGCTTCGGACGTGGTGACGGGGGCTGCATCCACGTTACACATAACTGGCACAGAAGGCGCATTGAAGGTGAGCGCCTTGAGATCGCCGGCGAGGCGGTCCTGCGCAGGTTGCATGAGCGCGCAATGGAAGGGTGCGCTGACGGGGAGCATGACGGCGCGCTTCGCGCCCATCTCTTTGCAAGCGTCGGCGGCGCGTTCGACTTCGGCCTTGCTGCCGGAAATCACAACCTGGTCGGGCGAGTTGATGTTGGCGGCCTCGCACACTCCGCCGTTTTTCGTAGCCGCGCGGCAGCAGACTTCGATATCCGCCAGCGGCAGCGCAAGAATCGCGGCCATGGCGCCCACGCCGACCGGCACGGCTTCTTGCATGTACTTTCCGCGATTGCGCACCGTGCGGACTGCATCGGCAAAGGAGAGCGTTCCGGCGGCGACATGCGCGGAGTATTCGCCGAGGCTGTGTCCGGCGACGTAGCTGGGAATGAGTCCAATGGATTCGAGCACGCGCCAAGCAGCAACGCTGACGGTAAGGATGGCGGGCTGCGTGATTTCGGTCAGGCGCAGCTTGTCTTCCGGACCTTCCAGGATAACCTGCGATAGCTTGTATCCGAGCGCCTCGTCGGCTTCGTCAAACGTTTGCTGCGCCACGGGATACATGGCAGCAAGTTCCTTGCCCATACCGATGGCCTGAGAGCCTTGCCCGGGGAAGAGGAATGCGACAGAGGGAAGACGATGAGTCATAAGTGTCCTTTGAGTGCGAGGTAAATAGGAATTGTAATTGCGAATTTGTAATTGCGAATTTGTAATCTCGAACCCACTGGGCCGAGCGGCAGAAAGCTGCTTAGCTGCTGAGCTGAGCTACGAGAAAAGCTTAGTCTTCCTGAGCGAGGGCGTAAGCCCGAGTCGAAGGATCCTTTTGCCGGCTCACTGCCGATGAAAGCGGGCCTTCGACTCGGCGGCTTCGTCGCTCCGCGCAGGAAGACAACGAAACTCGATAGCTCAGAAAATTCCAGACTGGCTCAGCGACTCAGTAACTAAGCGACTCAGCCGCTCAGTAGCTTGACGAGGGCGGGCGGGGCATAAAACTTGGTTAGCGGGGTTCGGCGACCGGGGTCGTTGCGTTGCTGTGGTTCGCGAGGGAGGCTTCTGCGGCCTGGATCTGCTGCTCGATTTTGCGATTGAGGCGCGTATTGGCAAATTCGGCGGCGACGCGGATGGCGTTCTTCATGGCGTTCGCGTTAGATGAGCCGTGGCTGACGATTGCAACGCCTTTGAGCCCTAACAGGGGTGCTCCGCCGTATTCGGAGTAGTCGAGGCGCTTCTTGAAATCCTCAAATGCTTTGCGTGCGAGCAGGTATCCGACCTGGCGGGTGATGGTGGCCTGGAGGGATTCCTTGATGATGGCGCGAACGGTTTCCACAAGGCCCTCTGAGATCTTCAGGGCGACGTTGCCGACGAAGCCATCGCAGACGATGACGTCTACGTTGCCGTTATAGAGGTCGCGGCCTTCAACGTTTCCGATGAAATTGAGTGGCAGATCTTTCAGCAGCTTGAAAGCCTCGCGAGTGAGATCGTTTCCCTTGCTCTCTTCTTCGCCGATTGAGAGCAGGCCGACGCGCGGCTGCGCTGAGTGGGCAAAGCGTCCGGCAAAGATGCTGCGGAAGTAAATCTCGCCCATGATGGCAAACTGCTGGAGGTTGGAAGGCTTGCAGTCCACGTTTGCGCCGACATCGAGAAGGATGGCGGCGGTTCCGGCTGCGGTGGGAAACACGGCGGCGAGCGCAGGACGGTCAACGCCCGGCAGCGCGCCCAATACCATTTTGGCCGTCGCCATGGCCGCGCCGGTATTCCCGGCACTGACAAATCCGTCGGCCTTGCCTTCGCGGACCAGTCGCAGGCCAACGCGCATGGAGGAGTCACGCTTGGAGCGTACTGCCTGCGCAGCTTTTTCGTGCATGCCGATTACTTCGCTCGAATGAACGATGTCGATGGGTAAGTGGCGGCCAGAGGGGTGATGCGCCATTTCGGCACGAATCACATCCTCGCGGCCAACCAGCAGAACCCGGACATCGCAATGACGAGCGGCGAGGATCGCACCTTCAATTTCAGGTTTGGGCGCGCGATCCGAGCCCATTGCGTCAACCGCTATGGTAGTCGGCATCGATTCGGAGGCTGGCGGTTACTTCGCCGGCTCGAGTTCCACGATTTCGCGGCCCTTGTAATGACCGCACTTGGGGCAGGCGCGATGGGGCATCTTCTTCTCGTGGCAGTTGGGGCACTCAGAGAGTGAGTGGGCCGTGAGGTGGTCGTGCGAGCGCCGAATTGCGGTGCGCCGCGTGGAGTGTCTCCGTTTAGGATTCGCCATGGCTAAAACCTTTCCGTAATGCGGCGCCCGTGGGCTCCGCGAACTGCTGAACTGTCGGGCGTCGCGACGCCCGTTCTACTTCAATCTGTTCTTCAAATCGTTCAGCGCATCCCAACGCGGGTCCGGTATGTGCTGTTCGCAATTGCAAGCGCCAAGATTCAGGTTGCGTCCGCATTGCGGGCAGATGCCCTTGCAATCGTCGCTGCAAACCATCCTCAGTGGCAAGGCGAGCAGAAGCTGTTCACGCAAAACGTCTTCGAGTAGCAGCCCTTCGCCTTCGTAGTAACCGATCTCAGTCTCAGCCTCAGTGATCGAGACCTCGTCCCCGCGGCGGTCCGAGCCGAGTGGACGATTCAGCAAATCGAACTCGCGCGTGATTTCCAGTGGCACGGGCTCGAGGCAGCGAGCACAATCACACTCGACTTTTGTCGAAAGCTTGCCGACCAGGCGGATGTCGGAAATAACAACTTTTCCGCCGTGGTGCTCATGGAGAACCTCTGCCCGGCCAGATGTTTTCAATGGCGCAATCTGCCGCACGCCGGTGCCTAGGTCGACAACGCCTGGCTGTAACTCCTCGCGGAATTGCAGCTTCCTGATTTCAAGATCTTGAGCTCGGATGAACATTTCACAAACCACACACCTACCCCAACATACACAAAGGGCTTGGTGGTTGACCATCCGCGGGAGTCGGGTCACCCAGAAGGCAGACGGCAACGCGCTGAATCGGGCTTCCCTCAGGACCTATAACGTTCGAACGGCTGGTCTTATGGGGAATTTCTCCTCGGGACAAGACATAAGAATAGCGGCCATGGTGCAGGGGTGTCAAGGAATGAACCCCTGCATAAGACGAAAGGTCGCGTTACTGCAATCCTATTGTGCAGTTGGTCCCGCCCGCCGGATCGAAGTAAACAGGGTTCATCTTGTCTGAGCAGAAGCCGCGTTGGCCTGTGTGGCCGATGCTGCTCGGGACACCTGTGACCGCATAGCTGCTAACGACGGGACTCCCTGTGACGTTGATGATGGAAAATTTGTATCCACTCTTGGGGCAGGGTTGCGATGCGCAGCCCAGGACCCAATCAAGCAAGCCGGCATTGTCCGATGTGACAGGGCCGGACGCGGGAGCTCCAAGCTTGGCAAGGTTATCGGCATAACCAAGGGTTGAATACGTTATGGAGTAGGTTGTCTGCGCGGTGTTGATGGCGCGTATGGACGAGGTGGCAGAGGCCTCATTGGCGGCCATCCTGGCGCGCATGAGGCTCGGGATAGCGATCGCTGAGATGACGAGAATGATCGCAACGACGATCAGCAATTCGATTAGCGAAAAGCCGCGTTCGCGCATTAACGGTGTCCTGACGAAGCGAAATTCGGCTTCACATCGAGGGAGTGCGAGATGCGGCCGCAAACTGTTCAGAAATCGCGGTTCTGCCCGGTCTATGAGTGCGCTGCCGGACTTGGCGTTTATGAGGAAGTCACTATAGCAACTCCACTGAGGAAATCCAATCGGTTCCTAATAAATATTTAACAATCGAGGTAACGAAGGGACACGCACGAAGGGCAACCGAATCCACGGCTGCCCTTATTGAGAGAGACTTGGTTACATCCCCGGCAAGTTAGAGATTCGTACCGCCGGGCCCGGTTGTGCTAGTCGTTCCGGTGCTGCCCATCCCGCTTCCGCTTTCGGTTCCGGTGCTGCGCATCTGGCCGACGGCGCGCTCTGCGGTTCCTCGGATCGCTTCCACGCCGCGCTGCATCCGCTCACGGTTCTGTTCGAAACTATCGCGGGCGGAGCTGGCTAAGTCATTAGCGCGGTCGCTCAGGTTGCTGCGGGTTTCCTCGCCGCTCATTGGTGCGAACAGGACTCCAAGGCCGATACCCAAACCCAATCCAAACAAGAAGCTCTTCATTGCAGGTGCCTCCTCAACAGCTGGTGAAATGCCGGATGTGCGACGATGACCGAATCGCCGCTGAAAATATCAACGACGGCACGTCACAAACGTAGCGCCGTCTGACACTTAAAGATGCGCTTCGCGTCGAGACGTTGCCTGTGTTGCACGAGAGTCACAAGTCGTGAGCTGTCGCGAAGGAGAGTGCTTAATGGCCTTGTCGCGACCCGCCAGAAAGGCCTACCAAAAAAACAGGGCGCTCGTGGGCGCCCTCGTAATCCTCAAGTTTAGAACTCGACCTGCACGAGACTCGCGACTCTCGACCGCGATTCGCGACCCTACTGCTTCAGGGCAGCTTGACGCTGTGCGGCGATCTCCGCTCCGGGGCCCTTGGGATCTTCTTTGGCGATCTGCTCATATATCTTTCGAGCCTCCGCCGGCTGCGTTGCGGCGTAAACATCGGCCAGCTCGAGCTGCGCAGTTACCTTGGGCACGGTGCGCGCGGGATGATCGATGATGTCCTTGTAGGTACGCACGGCGTCGGCTTCGCGATTTGTGTTGCGGTAAACGGAAGCGAGTGCAAACTTTGCCAGGGCTGCGACATCGGCATCGCCCGTCGTTGATATTTCCTTCAGTTGCTTCTCCGTGTCACTGGTGTTGCCGAGGTCCTGCTCGGTAAGCGCTACGAAATACTTCGCGAGCTGGCCGGAGTGCGTGGACCCGTACTTGTCTACGATGCGGGCAAACTCATGCCGTGCAGCTTTCGAGCGTTCCTCAACGGATGTGAAGCTAACCACGTTGGGATCTGCCGGAATGCTTGAGGGCCGCAGCTGCGCGTTGTAGATTGTCATTGCCTTGCCAAGTTCCACGCCAGCCTGATTGTTGCGGTGATTGACATACCAATAACCGCCGATTGCGAGCACGACAATGAGGGCGACAGCTATGCCGCCGGTCAGTAGCTTTGAACGGTGGGCAGCAGTCCAGTGAACGGCTTCGGCAGCCGTTTCCGCGAATCTGTCAGATTTTAGTTCATGACGGGTATAACGCACGATAGGTCCTTACCTAGAGCAGCTTAACGGTCGGAAACAACTGAGTTTACCAGAAACGAGTTGTCGGGTCATTGTGAAGGATGAATGGGCTGGCGATCCATCGTTCGCAACGCTCGAATGCTACTCTCCTAGTGCAACCGGCCCCCGGTCCCCAGCTTCTTACAGAGCACGCACTCTTCGTCATTGGGTTGGTAGTACAACGTGAGTCCCGGGCTGGTGCCCGGAACAGGGGGTTCTATGCGCAAATTGGGAATCGCAATCCTCGTTCTGCTGGTGCTTGTGGTACTCGCGGCAGCCATCCTGCCGCGCTTTGTAGACGTGAACCGTTATCGCGGGCGCATACAGGCGGAACTGGAGCAGCGGCTGAACCGCCCGGTGCAACTGGGCGCAATGAACTTGAGCCTGTTCCCGCCGGCCTTCCGCGTACAGAACGCCGTCATCGGCGAGGACAAGAGCTTCAATACCGGGCGTCCGTTCGCACAGGCGCAGGAACTATTTGTGACGGCGAAGCTGGGCCCGCTCCTCAAAAAGGAGCTGGAGATCAGCAGACTGGAGCTGCGCAAGCCGCAAGTGGAGATGGTGCGCAATCAGCAGGGCATTTGGAACTTCGCGTCGTTGGGAAACCGTACGGTAAACGGAGCCACGACGCCTCCGCCGCAGGCTCCACAAAACCAACCGGTCAACCAGCAGAAGAAATTCGAATTGGCGGTGCTGAAGATAATTGACGGCAGCGTTGCGGTTACGGATCTGCAAAAGCATCAGTCCCGCGCGGTGTACGACCACATTGATCTGACTCTCCGAGACTACGCACAAGGCAAGCCCTTCTCTGTGGTCATGGAGGCGCACCTGCCCGGACAGGGTAAGCAGGTTGCTCGATTGGATGGCAAAGGCGGACCGATCGACGACGCGAGCATGCTGAACACGTCGTTCAATGGCACGCTGAAACTGGAGCAGGTTTCGCTTTCGGCGGCGCAGAAGTTTCTGAACTCGGAGGCACTTGAAAAAACGGACGCGATCGTCAGCGGCACGGCGCAGCTTAAGAACGAAGGTGGCAAGCTTGCGTCGAGCGGTTCGCTGAAACTGGAGAATCCGCGCATTCGCGGCGTGGACGTCGGATACCCGATCACTGCTGACTACGACGTGAGCGACGATCTGACCAACGACGTAATACAGATTACAAGAGCCACGCTCAGGTTGGGCAATACGCCGCTTTCCATCGCTGGCAGCGTGAACACTCGCAACACGCCCGCACTGATGGACATGCGAGTGCAAGCCAGTGACGTCTCGATTGCGGAGGCGGCGCGGCTGGCGGGAGCGTTTGGAGTGGGGTTCAGCCCGGCGATGCAGGTGGCTGGACGCATGAATGCGAACCTGCACGCCCAGGGCTCCACATCGAGTCCATCGATGAATGGAACACTCGCCTGGCGCGAACTGGTGGTGACCGGAAAAGATCTTCCGCAACCCGTTAAAGTCAACGCAATCGAGCTGGCGCTGGCTCCGGATGCGATCCGGTCCAATGACTTCACGGCTTCAACGGGCGGAACTAGCGTCAACGGGCGCTTCACCCTGGGACAGTACACGACGAAGGCTCCCACCATCGATGCAGTCTTGCGCACGGCGAATGCCAACATCGCGGAACTCATTAACATGGCGCGAGCCTATGGAGTGCCGGCCGTAGATGGAATGAACGGCAGCGGTTCGCTCACGCTGGATGTGCATGCGACCGGGCCGGTGAAGAATTCAGCGGCCATGAACTTCAGTGGTACCGGGCAGATTGCGAACGCTTCGCTGAAAACGGCAACGCTGGCCCGTCCGGTGAATGTAAGGAACGCAAACCTGCGCTTTACCAAAAATTCCATGGTGATGGAGAATGTGGCAGCGTCGGTGGGCAGCACGAACGCCAGCGGCACGATGACGATGCGTAATTTCGAGGCGCCGAATGTGCAGTTCGCGCTCTCGGCAGACAAGCTAGATGTGATCGAAATGCAGCAGATCATGGGAGCGGGCGCGCCGCAGCCAGCCCCGCATAGGACTGCCTCGCTCGGATTGATTCCCGAAGCTCACGCGCAGGCAGCGGCAACGCAGCAGCCAAGCATCATCACGAAGATGACGGGTGGCGGCACCGTACAGATCGGTACGGTACTGTACGACCAGTTGGCGCTGAACAACGTTCGTTCAAATGTCACCCTGAACAACGGCATGATTCGGTTGGCGCCCGTGACGGCGGTGGTTTACGGCGGCAACGAGACCGGCACGATCGAGCTCGACATGCGCCAGCCGCAGACGTTGTACAACGTGAACCTGCGTCTGCAAAACGTGGACGCGAACAAGCTGCTTGCTTCAGTGAGTTCGGTGAAGGAAGCGTTGTATGGTTTGCTGGCGGCGAATACGCAGGCGACATTCACGTCCGTGCCGAAGGGGCAGGACATTGCGCGAACGCTGAACGGGCGAATGTCATTGAACCTGCACGATGGCAAGCTCGCAAACGTCGACATGCTGCAACAGCTCTCGGCGATAGGCAAGTTCCAGTCCTTGGGACGTACGGCGCAGAACTTCACAAACCTGTCGCAACTCACGGGTGACTTCGATGTGCGCAATGGTGTTGCCTCCACCAATAACCTGAAGGCGCTGATCGATGGAGGAACATTGGCGGCCACCGGCGCAGTAAGCCTGGTAGACCAATCGGTAAACATGCGCGTTACGGCCGTACTCTCAAAGTCGTATAGCGAGCAGGTTGGCGGTACCGGAGTTGGCGGCTTCATGCAGACTGCTCTGGCGAACAACAAAGGCGAACTCGTGCTGCCGGTGATGGTGACCGGCACCTTCCAGAAGCTACAGTTTCAGCCGGATATGGCGAAGGTGGCGGAAATGAAGATGCAGAACCTGCTGCCAAGCTTCTCGAATCCAGGACAGTTGAGCAGCGGGATACTGGGAGCGGTGATGGGAAACAAAGGCGGCGGGCAAGTTAATGGACAAGGAGGAGTTGCCGGGATTGTTGATGCGTTGACCGGCAAGCCGAAGCCGAACCAGCAGTATCCGGCGGGACAGGCACAGCCGCAAACCCAAACACAACAGCAGGCAAAGCCGCAAACGCAGCAGAACTCCACGTCGGAAGCTGTGGGCAATCTGTTGAACCAGGTACTGGGTGGCGCAAAGAAGAAGCAGCAGCAACAGCAACAAGAGCCGCAACCGAGGTAACCCCGGCGCTGGCCCCAAAGAAGCGTTTACCCCACAAAAAGAGGCCGCCCGCGGGCGGCCTCTTCGACTATTTGAGACAAGGGTGGAGTTACGTGCCCGTTTCCTGCTCCAGTTGACCTTGTTCAAGCTTCTCCTGGCATGCGATACAGAAACGCGTCCAGGGCACGGCTTCAAGGCGCTTGGGATTGATCTCGCTGCCGCACGAGACACACTCGCCGAAACTGCCTTCGCGTATGCGGCTCAGCGCGCCTTCCACCATTTGCAGCGTCTGTCGCTCGGTATTGCTCTGATGGAAAAGGAACTCCTTTTGATAGGAACTGGACGCACGGTCGGCAATGTCCTGCGCCATATCGCCGACATCGGCGTTGCGGCCGTCCTGTTCCGTGCGCGTGACGTTGTGCCGCAGTTCGCGCTGTCTTTCCTCGAGTCGTTTTTTGAACGTTTCCAGCTTCTTTTTTTCCATGAACTCTTTCCCGGCGCCCCGGCGACTCAAACCAGAACGGGAATCATATGTGCGACCGCGGAGTGCGTCAACTGCAGAAGCGCCACTTTTGAAAATGTTTTGATGCAGGTATCAGCACGAAAGAATCACAAATAACTTGGTGTGTATCGTGCTCGCGGCAGTGATAAGCGCCTACTTGCGTTCCGAAGGAGTTGTGCTTGTGGCTCCCGCACTCGCAACGTTTGCCGGTGCAGGAGTGCGGTCAAGGTTCTGGTCGAGATAGACGATGTAACCGGCCAGAAGCATGTAGGACTGGTAGTAGTCGTCGGGCCGGATAGCGTTGAGACGGTCGCGATCGCTATGCAGGATTGGCAGCGTCGATTCGGTGACCGAGTGGATCGTAATCGCAGGAATCTTCTTTTCCCGGAAGGCTTCGGAGTCGGCGCTTCCAACGTTTTCTACATTCACGATGGCGACCGGCAGATGCATCATGCTGGCGATGTGAGCGAGCGCTTTAACAAGTGCCGGATCGGCGTGCGAGCCCCACACCTTCGTCGGCGAAAGGCCCAGAGTGTCGATGTTGACCATGGCGAGGATGTTCGACCGCTGCTCGCGCGTCAGCGATTTCACGTAACTTTTCGAGCCGATCAGTCCCTTTTCTTCGGCAGTGAATCCGATGAACACGAGCGTGTGCTCCCGTTCGTCAACGCGCACGGATTCGAAGAGGCTTGGCAAGAGTGCAGCTCCGCTCCAGTTGTCAACGACACCATCGCCTGAAACGACGTGATCGAAGTGAGCGCCGATAATGATGACGCCGTCGGATTTGCCTGGCAGGGTACAGATGACGTTGGGAAGCTTTTCGCCTTTCACAACGGCTTCCGATGTTTGCGAGCAGCCCGCCGCCGAGAACGACTCGCGCAACAGGTTTCCGCGGACGGCGTTGTTGCGCGGAGCGGCAGCGAGGCGCTCCTGGATCGTCTCCGGCAGGAGGCGTCGGTACCGTATCCCTCGACTGGCCGCTTTGCCTGCGGATCCTTCCTGCGCTGCCAGCGGCACTGTCAGCGCCCCAAGCACAAGCAGACTCAGTAGAACAGGGACAAGAGAGCACGCGAGAGCGATGCGGCGCAACATCTGCCAATTATCGTCGGCGGAGATCAGAGGCGCAATCGAATCGCAAATGCGGGTATTGAAAATCTTGTCGAGTTTGCGGGGTATTAGTTTTGCCGCCAATCTTCGAAACAAGTGGAACCAAGAAAAAAGCGACCCATAACTCAAGGTCGCTTTAAAAGAGGCGAAGGGCGGGAGGGAGTTCAGGGAAGGCGATGCAAGGTGTTCCGACGAGCGGAACGTCGAGAGAGAAGTCGAGAAACTGGGAAGAGGGTTAAAGTCACTTGTACGGCCTCTTTTGTTGGGAACCTAAGTTGCACTTAGGAATCCAAAACTTGCTGCAAAGGTAAGTAGCCGCAGGGAAATCCGAAACAATTGTTGTCTGGACGTTTAGAGAGTGTCCCGCAGGAGTTTTGCACAGGCCGGTGTGGTAAATCCGCAACTATCACAAAATGTCAATATGAACTGACGTGCCACTATTAAGCAGGATGTTGCTTAGCCTGATTCGCCTGATTCTGTTCTTCCATCGCCTTGAGTTTGTTGAGTAGGGCCTTGTAACTGATCTTGAGGATCTTGGCGGCTTGCCTGCGATTCCAACGCGTTTGGGCAAGTACGCGTTCAATCGCTTCGCGCTCGGCGAGCATGGCGGCGCGTTTTCCAATCTCCAGCAGAGAAGGCATTTCGATTTCGCCCATGGCATTGGAGACGGGTGCGGGAACAGCCGGTTGCGAGTTATGCGGCGGCGCAGCAATCGCCGGTTCCTTAATGCCCCAGATGGGACTATTCCCCGACAGGGACGAGACGATGGGTTTGTGGGTAGAGAGTTCGCGGATAATTTGCGCCTCATTGCCCACGATGGTGTAACGCTTTACGAGATTCTCCAATTCTCGTATGTTCCCCGGCCAGGTATATTCCATCATTCGCCCGACGGCGTAGTCGCTGAACTGAGCCGGTGTTTTGCCATAGAACTCGCTGTATTTGCGCAGGAAGAAATCGAGGAAGATGGGTATCTCCTCACGGCGCTCGCGAAGCGGCGGTATGTGTATGGTAACGACGTTCAGGCGGTAGAAAAGATCTTCGCGGAAAAGGCCTTCTTCCACGGCCCGTTCGAGCGGTTTGTTGGTGGCGGCGAGGACGCGAACGTCGACCGCAATATCGCGCTTACCTCCCAGGCGGGCGAATTCGCCGTCCTGCAAAACGTGCAGGAGCTTCGCCTGGAGCGACGGGTGCATCTCGCTGATCTCGTCGAGGAAGATGGTTCCGTTGTTTGCCAGATCGAACTTGCCGAGCTTCTGGCGATTGGCGCCCGTGAAAGCTCCGGGTTCGTACCCGAAGAGTTCGCTTTCCAGCAACTCATGTGGAATAGCGGCGCAATTTACCTTCACAAACGGCTTCTCGTGGCGCAATGACTGTGCGTAAACCATGCGCGCCACGACCTCTTTGCCGGTGCCGCTTTCGCCGCGTACGAGGACCGTCGCGGTGGTGTCTGCCACCTGCTCGATGGTGTTCTTGACTTCTTCCATCTTGGGGCTCGTGCCGAAGAGCATGGTGAAGTCGGACTGGCGGCGCACCTGGTCGCGCAATTGAGTGACTTCGGTTACGAGTCTCTGTTTTTCCAGAACCTTGCTGATGCGCAGGTCGAGTTCCTTGGGCTCGAATGGCTTACCAATGTAATCGTCCGCGCCGAGCTTGGAGGCTTTGAAGATGATCTCTGGACTGCTCTGCGCAGAGAGCATGATTACGGAAACCTCCGGCTTAATCTGCTTAAGGCGTTCAAGGGTGTCGATTCCACTCATGCCCGGCATGGCGAGATCAAGCAGCACTAGCGTGGGATCGTAGACGCGGAACATGCGAATGGCTTCTTCGCCCGTCGCTGCGACGCTTACGTCGAAATTCCTGCGAATCAGATACGAACTCAGAAACCTGGCCGTGGCGGCATCGTCATCAACCACCAGCACTCTCGTCTTCGGCGTCGGCACCATTCCTTCAGCCCCTCCGATACAAGCTGCGGAATCGCAGTGACATCTCTCTCGTCCCGCGGCTATGGAACTTTGTGAAAACCGTACCTGGAATCGCTACGAACGGAGTCGAACCTGTTTAGGAGTTAATCACCACATCCAACAAAAGGTCGCCCGCGGGGCGTGGAGATCGGTGGATCGGGGCCACGTCAGAGGGGGACCGAGGGGCACCACCATCCACACCCACCGGCTTAGATGCAGACATTCTATAGAAATTCCAAGAATTGGCAAAAATATCCTAAAGCTAGCCAAGGATTGCTTTCTTCGTTGGGCAGCACAGGGGGATGATAACTGCCAAGTTAGCCTGGCAGTGCCCACTCTTCGGGGTAGCTGGGTGCTTTAGGGGCTCAGCAGCTCAGTGGCTCAATTACGCAAAGTGAAAGGCGGCCTGGATGGCCGCCTTCTTGGATTCCCCAAATCAGTCGTTCCCGACTGTTCGTAGTTTGCCAGGCATGAAGTGGTAAGGCGGCCAGGGGCCGCTGATCGCCAATTCGCAATTCTTAAGTTGGCGACTGGCAGTGCTGTAGCGGTTCTGGTACTTCTCAATCTGCTTGGTGTCGATCAGGTGGGCGATGTCGATAGTCATGCCGCCCGCAACAACTTTCTTGCAACTAACCTCTTCTTCAAGCGGATTGAAAAGCTTGTGCACCTGAACCGAGAGTGCGCGTGCCTTGGTCTGCCGTTCCCGATCGCGACTGGCTTTCTCGCGCAACCGCATAAGGTACTCGCCGCCAGCCTGCGCCGGCAGCACGTCGGAAAAGGTCTGAATTGAACCATCTCCACGCACGGTGACCTTGATGTGCATTTCGGCCTTGCCGCGCAGATGCGCTACGCTATCTCCGAAAGCCTTGCGGTTGGTGCGAACCGCCTGTCGAAGCGCGTCGTCGTTCTCGAAAATGGTGCCGAACCGGAATGGCAGCACGGTGGAGTTGCGGAAACACTCGCTCACAACACGCGCGTGTTCCACCACGGAGGATTGTGTGAGCGCCGATTCGTGCGAGTATTCGCTGACGATCACAGCAAACTCGCCGCTCGGATAGCCAAACACGGGCGTCCCGTTGATGCCTCGAAGATTCTCAATGGGGAATGGGCGACGGACTCGAACGTTCTGAAAGATACTTTGCTCAGTGATGCAGTATGCATACCACGCCATCTTCGTCTCTCCAATTTCGCCCGGGCGGGGGGAGACGCGCCTCGGTAAAACCGTTCAGTGGGCCGACTGCTACGCGGTGAGAAGAACGAATATCGCAGAAAGTGGACGGTATCAGGTCCATCATCATAGTAATCCTGTGATGCGGAAATAGCAATGGAAGTGCCGTATGGACGCGGCATTTGGCACACCAGGCAGCAGACGACTGCGCAGGCGCTAAAGGCAGGCAGTCGGGGCTACTGAGCTACTAAGTCGCTGAGCTACTGACCTACTGACCTACTAAGCTACCTACTGAGTTGCCGAGCTTTTTCGCAAAGGCGTAAGCCCGAGTCGAAGGACCCCTTTTGCCAGCTCAGTGCAGATGATAGGGGTCCTTCGACTCCGCGACTCCACTGCGCTACGCTCTGGAAGACAGCACACGGTTCGCAGCGGCATTCGCAGCAAAAACGCACATCATCAGCGGGCCTGTGCCGGAAGCTTGAAGGAAGACTTCACGAGTTGGGCGGGGCCGGGAACGAAGTCGCGGACCCGAGATAAAGGTCATTGCCGCCGCACGGGTGATTTGCTTCATACATATACTGGCGGTGACTTGTTTCCGTCGGGAGTAGTTTGCTTTTAAAGCCCCTATCAATTCATTTTCGTAGCCGGCGTTGACAACAAACTCGCATTTAAGCACGCAGCGCCGTATTCGCTGCTCTACAGATTGGCATCATCTTGAGGGGAGACTACTTAGGGGGAGGGCTACGCTGCTGCTACTCGTTTTGCTTTCGTACTTGCCGCTTGCGCCTGCATGTCAGCCGAGCCCTGCGCCTTCCTTGCTGCTGGATGGAAGCTGCGGGCATTCCGCAAGGCGCTGGCGATGATAACCACTTCCGAGTCCGCTAGTTCCAAGTATCGCCGCACTTCTAGATCGGCTGTGCGGCTCGCGGCCAGGTAGATCGCGTTCCGAATAGCGGCCAGAGGGCTATTGATCTGGTGACTAAGTTCGGCAATCAAATCGTCATGCACCGGGAACCTCCATTCTTTATCTTCTTGCAATAGCAATATCTACTCCGCCGTATCTACTCCGGCGAGAGTAGCTGCACGACCTGTTCCAAAATGGGCAAGTTCCGTAGGGCGCTGATTCTACTAGGCTCGAGTTACCTGATATCGAGTCCGGCGGAACTAAAGTGTGAATCTGCATTCCCTCTTCGACGCCCGGTTTTCACAATTCGGGAACTCGTACGTTTGCAATGGGTAACTCTGCTACGGGCCTCGCTGGGAATCCGTGAGTTGTTTGGCTGATTGGGAGTCGCTAAAGGAAAGAGGAGTTGCACAGTAAAGCGCCGCATGGAAAGTATCGATACTGGAGATTGGCAGACTTCGTGCTGCCATGTACGGCTGAGCTAGGAGTGTGTACGTACGCTGGTACGAGCCCATCGAATGTCCTTAGATTACACAGCGGCTGACTCTTGTCCTCCTGAAAAGTTTGTAGTCGAGGTTTTTTCGGAGTTGGGCGAAGAGACGGTTGCACGACGCTGGCGGGAGGTGAACGTCTTGCTGCGCCTGAGCATGTTGGCCGGTTTGCAGATGCAAATCGATGCCACCCTGAACATGCTCTGCGACTTTGCATCCGAGATCGCCAGCTTCCGTCGTGGCATGGTTTACTTCTGGGACGAAGACCAGCAGCAGATGCATTTGCGTGTGACTCGTGGCATGGAAGATCCCGATCTGGAAACGTACACGAGGGGGAACATTCTGAATTTCTGGGCGGCAAAATACGGCCGTCCGCTGCTGGTGACCACCGGGTGCAACGTGCAGGCGGACGCTTTGCTCGCAGGCCTGAACTGCAAGGCCGCACTGGTGGTGCCGCTGCTCGTAAGCAACAAGGTGATGGGCTCGCTGCAACTCTACAGTGCCGATCCGGACAGCTTTACCCAGGAAGACGCACAGTTGCTCTGGATTCTGACGCTGGTCGCCGAAAACCTGCTGACGCGAGACTTCGGCAACGAAGGGCTGATCCGCTTCGCATTCACAGACTACCTGACGGGGCTAAAAACTCGCGGATACTTCGAACAACAACTGGAGTTGGAGATCAAGCGCGCCGAGCGTAAAAAAACGCTCCTGTCGCTGCTGATGATCGACATCGATTTTTTCAAGACGTTCAACGACACTTACGGCCACCACGTGGGCGACCAGGTGCTGCGCGACGTGGCTTCGATGCTGATGAAGGACATGCGCGAAATTGATACGGCGGCCCGCTATGGTGGCGAGGAATTCGTAATCATTCTGCCGGAAACCAGCGGCCCAGGCGCTCTGCTTGTGGCACAACGATTACGCCGTGCGATCGAGCAGGCAAAATTCTTTGCTGGTTCGCCAAGCGAGATCGAACACGTGACCGTCAGCATAGGAATCGCTTGTTTCGACCGTGACGCGCAGTTCAAGCGCGACCTGATAGAGTTCGCCGACGTTGCACTCTATGAAGCAAAATCTCGCGGGCGGAATCGCGTAGTGCTCTACTCAGAGATCGCCGCAAAGCGAAAAGAAGTCTCCTGAGAGCACAAATCAAAATAGAGCGTTATCCGAGCGCCGAAAAGCTGCGCTGCGCTCGCTAATTCTACTTCTTGCGTTGAACAGTTTTGTTGGCCGTGCGGGCGACGGCTTTGGTCGCGGCTTTCGCTGCGGGTTTTCCGTTCGTCTTCTCTTCGGAGGCTGCTCGGTCCTCTAAGGCACGGCTGACGACGTAGCGCATCTCGTCCTTGGGTGAAGGCTTGCCGGTCCATATCTCGAATTGTCGTGCGCCCTGGTTCGCGAACATTTCGATTCCACCTATAACATGCAGGCCTTGTGCGCGCGCCATCTTCATGAGGCGCGTCTCCGCCGGGTTGTAGACGAGATCGAAAACATATTTGGCGCGGATTTCCTTCTCATCGAGCGGCGACTGCTTGTTGGCGCCCATGCCGAGCGGAGTGGCGTTGATGATGATGTCGAAGCTGAGCTTTTTGATATCTGCGCGTTTAACGGTCTTCGCGTGCGCCTGGCGTGCAAGTTTCTGTGCGTTGGCCGCGGTGCGGTTCAGAATGAAGACTTCGGCATTGCGGCTGCGCAGGGCGAATACCGCCGCACGTGCGGCTCCGCCAGCGCCGATGACCAGCACGCGAGCGCCGCTGAGCGCGATGCGCTGCTCGAGCGGACTGATGATTCCGGCGACATCGGTGTTGAAGCCGTAGATCTTGCCGTCCTGCGATCGTACGACCGTGTTGCAGGCGCCAACCTTCTGCGTGAGCGGGTCGCTGTTATCGAGATGCTCAACGATGGCCTGCTTGTAAGGCATGGTGATGCTGAGGCCATGGATGGGAATGTCGCGCACGCAGCGGAGCAGGTCATCGAGGCTTTTGGCGTGTAGCGAGAGATAGACGGCGTTCACGTTCTCGCGCCGGAAGGCCGCATTCATCATGACGGGCGAGAGGGATTGCGAGACGGGGTCGCCGGCCACGCCGTATACGCGAGTGGCGGCATCGACCTGCTCGATGCGGTAGGTGTCGCGCAGTTCGCGCGCGGTGATCTGTCCGGGGGCAGTCTCTTCGCCTGCACTGGCGGCGACGAACGTGAACGCGCTACCTGCGCGGAGACCGAGCACGCGACTGATAATGCCTTGCTCGCCCATGCAGAGGCCGATGAGAGAGTGGCGATCGCCGTTCTGCTGCAGGAACTTCATCATCAACACGTTGTCGTAAAGACTCGTGGCGGTGGTGACGACCTTGAAGAAGTCGGCGGGGAACTGCTTCATCCGGTCAAAGGTCTCGTCAATCTTGCGCGTGGCCCGGAAATCGTGATGGGACAGGATGAGCGAGGCGCGAGAACGCAGCTTCTCGATTTCGGCAGGCTTCAGGGCTGCGGCGGTTTCGAGTTCCACGTCGACCATCTGGCAGCCAGCTGCAGCGGCTTTCGTTAGGATCTCGAGCTGGGCGGCGACGGAGCCGCGGAACTTGCCACCATTCACCGCACGGCGGCAGGTCGCGATGGCTATGGCGTCGGGACGGTACTCGAACAGACGCCGCAAGCGCTGGTAAGCGGTCGCAGGATTCTTGAGATAGTCGAGCCGAAACTCGATCAGCGGATTGTCGCGGACCAGCGATTCGGCCTTCTCGACCATCTCGTTAATGTCGGATCCGGTAACGGCTACGCAGACTCTCGGCAGCCGTATTGGCAGCAATCGCCTGGCGTAAGTTGTCGGGGAGTCATTCATTTTCTCGCGTCGTGATGGTACAGATGCACCAAAAGAGATGCAACCCCTCAGTTGCATGGGCGGCAGAAAACTTGCGATAGCGTACCTTGACGGTTAATACGGCGTCCTGAGGTAACCTTGCTTCTCGGGGTTCCCTTTGCTACGGTTTCGGCTGGCAAGGTGCGCGAATCTTAGCGTACGGTGCAAGTGCCCGTCTTAGTGCAGGATAGGAGCTGCTGAGTTCAAGGATAACACTTAGGATTCGAACGGCAGCTTGGGCGCTGGTAAGTTATCAAGAGAGCTGTGAGCCAAAGAACTGGGGACGCAGTTCCGGTCAAGCGCAGAGCGGGCCGGCATCCGGAGGAGTTATGAAGAAATTGGCTTCTATGCTGTTGATTCTGTGTGCGAGCGCGCTGGCGCAAGACGCGGCGCCCGCGGCAGACGCGCAACAGGCAACCCCGCCGCAGATGTTCAGCAGCAACATCGCCGAACGTGCGGCGGCACCAAGCTACTCGGATATTCAGTGTGCCGGGTTTGTGACGCGCGAAGAATTCCCGAAAGCCAATCACATCGTCGCCGGCTACCAGGCTCCTCATGCCGCACGCTTCTCCGAGCGCGAATTGATTTACCTGGAGGGCTCCGGATATTCGGTTGGAACCCAATACAGAGTGATCCGAAAGCAGCGCGACCCGAACCAGTACGAAATCTTTCCGGGTCAGAACAAGTTGCTGCGCCGGTCGGGCGATCTGTTCGCCGACTTAGGGCGCGTGCGCGTCATACGCTTGGAAGAAAGCATCGCAGTGGCGATGGTGGAATTCAGTTGCGAACCGATGGTTGCTGGCGACACCGTGATTCCATTCGTCGATAGACCGAACGTGGTGTTCGCCAAACGTCCGTCATTCGAACATTTCATGCCGTCCAGTGGGTCGACTGGCCGGGTTCTAATGGGACGCGGGTTCGACCAGTTTCTCGGAGTCACGCAGAAGCTCTACATCAACATTGGGTCTGATCAAGGCTTGAAGCCCGGAGACTACGTGCGGATTTCTCGAAACTACGATCCGAAGAAAATGCCTCCGTCGGATGCCGTCTCGCTGGACGCTCCGGCGCGCGAGGACACACAGACCGATGCGATTAAAATCGGCAAACGCGAGTTGCGCAAATTGCCGTATCGTGGCGTCGGAGAAGCTATGGTGCTCAACACGACGGCCGATACGGCCACCGTCATGGTGACCTCGGCGCTCGAAGACATCAATCCGGGCGATGTGGTGGAAGCGGCCAAGTAGCACGATCCGGCCAAAGTTCACAGCTTGCTGAAATGGTAGATTTTGTGAAGGGGCACGCCTTCAGGTGTGCCGTAAGTCGCACGGAAGGAAAGGCGGCTTTCAGCCGCTGAGGGTCAAAGTCTTTTACTAAAGTGAAACGGCGCAGCCATTAAGCTGCGCCGTTCTGGCGTCTGAAGTCTAACGTCCGAAGTCTAACGTCTGCCGTCCGCTCTTACTTCTTCGCTGCCTTCAGCCTTTGTTCGAGCTTATCAACTTCCTGCGTCATGCCTGCTGGAAGATGCTTTCCGAACTTTGCGAAGTGCTCGCGTATGAGCGGAATTTCCGCCAACCACCCGTCCACGTCCACGTCGAGCAACCGGGTGATCTGGGCCGTTGAAACATCCAAGCCGGTCAGGTCCAGCGCTTCCGGTGACGGCAGGTTGCCAATGGGAGTTTCCACGGCCTTGCCCGTACCGCTGCAGCGCTCGAAGACCCACTTCAACACGCGACTGTTCTCGCCGTAACCCGGCCAGATGAACTTGCCGTTCTCGTCCTGACGGAACCAGTTGACGTAGTAGATCTTCGGCAACTTCGCGCCAGCCTTCTGACCGATCTCCAAATAGTGGCCGAAGTAGTCGCCCATGTTGTAGCCGCAGAAGGGCAGCATCGCCATCGGATCGCGTCGCAACTGACCAACTTTGCCCGCGGCGGCAGCGGTTGTTTCGCTGCTCACGGTCGCGCCAAGGAATGTGCCGTGCTGCCAATCGAATGCTTCCGTGACCAGCGGCACCACGCCTGCGCGACGTCCGCCAAACAGGATTGCATCGATCGGAACGCCTTTTGGATCTTCCCATTCGGGCGCGATCACCGGACACTGGCGCGCGGGAGTCGTGAAGCGCGCATTTGGGTGTGCCGATTTTCGTCCGCTCTCCGGGGTCCACGGACGGCGCAGCCAGTCCGTCAAGTGCGCCGGCTTCTCGTCGGCCATCCCTTCCCACCACACGTCGCCTTCCGGCGTAAGCGCGCAGTTGGTGAAGATCGAATTCTTTGCCGCCGTCAGCATCGCGTTGGCGTTGGACTTCATGCTCGTGCCCGGCGCGACGCCGAAGAAGCCCGCTTCCGGATTGATTGCGTATAACCGTCCATCGGCCCCGAACTTCATCCAGCAGATGTCGTCGCCAACCGTCTCGACCTTCCAGCCGGGGATCGTCGGAATCAACATCGCCAAGTTCGTCTTGCCGCACGCGGACGGGAATGCGCCCGTGATGTACTTCACCTCTCCTTTCGGATTGGTGAGTTTCAAAATCAGCATGTGCTCGGCAAGCCAGCCCTCATCGCGCGCCTGCACAGAGGCTATGCGCAGCGCATGACACTTCTTGCCCAGCAGGGCGTTGCCGCCGTAACCGGAACCGAATGACCAGATCTCCCGCGTCTCAGGGAAGTGGCAGATGTACTTGTCGCTCGTATTGTTCGGCCATGGATTGTCGGCTTCCGTCGGCTGCAACGGTGCGCCCACCGAGTGCAGGCCTTTAACAAATTCGCCATCCCTGCCCAGCACGTCCAGAACTCTCGTTCCCACGCGCGCCATGATGTGCATGTTAGCGACGACATAGGGAGAGTCGGTCAGTTCCACGCCGATGTTTGCGATGGGCGAGCCGATGGGACCCATTGAGTACGGAATGACGTAGAGAGTGCGGCCGGACATCGCGCCGGTGAAGAGCTTTGAAAGCACGCCCTTCATCTCCGCCGGATCTCTCCAGTTATTTGTCGGGCCTGCGTCCTCCTGCTTCAGTGAGCAGATATACGTGCGGTCCTCAACGCGAGCCACGTCGGCCGGCGTGGAACGCACAAAGATGCTGTTTGGCCGCAGCTCTGGGTTCATCGGAATAGCCGTACCGGCGTGAATCATGAGCCGCAGCATTTCCTGGTATTCCGCAGGGGAACCGTCACACCAGTGAATCTGGTTTGGAGTACACATCTGTGCGACTTCTGCGACCCACGCGGCCAGCTTCTGATGCTGGATCGCTTCGTTTCGTACCATTGCCTCGCTTACTTCAGTAAGGCTGGACATAGTTGCCTCTCTTAAGATTGCTCGAAGGAAAAATATAAATGTTGGGACTCCAGCCGCCTTTTTCGGCGATCGGCGCCCTTCAGAACATTTCGCGACAACATACTATCAACTCAGCGCAGAGCCCATCATTCGTTATGGGAGTACGCCGGATGTGATGCAAGAAGCCAGACTTTACTTTCCCACCGCTGCGTGGTTTCTGACTACCGCGTTGAGGTGCTCGAGAGTTTCCTGAACCGAAAGCGTGTACATCTCGCGCCCGTCCTCTTCGCCCGATTCAATCGCCGTCTTTAGATAGCGTCCGGCGATTTGGACTGCAAGCGGGTCCGTGATCACCTTGCCGGTCTGCCGGTTGTACTCAACCCAGGCGGGATGCGGAAGCGCTATCCACACGGGACGATCTCCCACCAGGAACTTCACATCCACGGCATCAGCGTGGCGTGTGGCTATGGCCATCATCAAGGCTTGATAAGTGCAGCGCAGTTCTTTACCAGTCCAGCGGTCGGTTACTCGGAAGTCGTCAAACATGCACTGAAACTATAGTCGAGGCTCGCAGGGAGGGCAAATAAAGTAGTGAGTAGCGGAAGCCAGTTGCCAGTAGCCGGTTGCTAGTTGGCAGTAGCTAGTTGCCGTTGTCACACGCGGGTGATCGGTTGCGGGTTGGATTCTCGGGCCTCCGTGTCAAATTGCCGGATATGAATTCATGTACTCCGCTGCTGCCCACTGGCCGCTGGCAACCGGCAACTGCTTTGCAGTTACAATCGAAACGTGGGCCGAATCGAATCAAAAAGCCGTCGCAAACAGAAGCAACAAGCTCGCCGCAGTCGTGCGGCCTCCGAGCTCGACAAGAGCTTCGCCGAGGCCGGCATGGCTATGCCAAGCGTTAAACCTGCTGGCCCTTATGCCATCAAAAAGCAGCGCGCCAAGCGCGACGCCGAACAGGCCCGCCCCGAACCGAAGGCAGCTACGAAACTGAACATCCTGAAAGCCGCCAAGCTGGAACGCCTCAAGTGGCTCATGCACGGCTTCAGCACTCGACAGGGCGGCGTGACGGAAGAGTACGGCGGCACGGCGCTGAACCTCGGCATCACGCGCGAGGATACCCACGCTAACGTCGCCAGCAATCGCCAACGCTTCATGCGCGCGCTTGGAGCGGTTGAAAAGAACGGGACGCCGTGGCCGCTGGTGAACATGAAGCAGGTTCACTCCGCCATTATTCATCGTGTCACCGGCCGCGAGATGCACTCGGTCACCGGCGATGGCCTCATCACCGACATCCCCGGCATACTGCTCTCCGTCAAAACAGCCGACTGCCTGCCCATCGTCATCGTCGACCCGGTACGTCGCGCCATCGGAGTCTTCCATGCAGGCTGGCGCGGTACCGTGCAACGCATTGTTGAAAAAGGGGTGGGCGAGATGCGCAAGCACTTCGGCTCCGACCCAGCCGACATGCTCGCTGCTATAGGCCCGGGCATCGGCTCATGCTGCTACGAGGTGGGCGACGAGGTGCAGACCGAGTTCGAGACTCAGTTCGCTTATGCCACGGAACTCTTCGAGCAGGTCTTCGACTCCAACTCGCTGCACATCAAGTATCCGCTGCTTTTCATGAACCAGCGCGCTCCCGGACACGGCGCTCCTGCAATGAAGACGCACCTCAATCTCGCCAAGGCCAATCTTTACCAGTTGCGCGACGCTGGCGTTCCTGAGAAGAACGTCGAAATGCTCGGCCTCTGTACCGCCTGCCGAACGGACATCTTCTTCTCGCACCGCATCGAGTACGCAACCGGAAGGATGATGGCAGCCGTAGGGATCAGGAGCTAGGTCAGACACCGGGCATCGGAATTCCGACTTCAGATTTCGGACTTCGGACATCGGACGTTTTGCAAGCAGAGTACAAAGACCGGTCGTTCGCTTTCTTCTAGTGGTCAGGAGATGACGCTTTTAATTGCCAGAAAGCAAAAGCCGCAAGCAGTAGCTTGCGGCTTGACGTATGACTGAACGCTAAACCAGGTGCGTTTGGGAGTCCCTTAGGCGTTTCCCTCGCCCGGAGTTGGTTCTGGCGTGCTCTCGATCGCAGCGGCTGCGGCGGGTTGCTGGGAGGCGGTGTTTACCATATCTTTCAATTCCTTGCTGGGCTTGAAGAAAGGAATCTTCTTGGCAGGAACTTCGACGCGAGCGCCGGTTTTCGGATTGCGTCCGACGCGCGGCTGCCGCTGACGCGTACGGAAGCTGCCGAAACCACGAATTTCGATCTTGTCGCCCGCACGGAGCGATCGCACGACGCTGTCGAAGATTGTTTCTACGATCACTTCGCTGTCTTTGCGCGTAAGCTCAACAAGCCGGGAGACTTCTTCGATCAAATCCGCTTTCGTCATGAGCAGCTTCTCCGAAAATGTATGTACCGTCGCCGATTCCTGCGAACTCAGCTTCCTACCATCTCAAATTCCTTAAGCTCTTGGCAAGACTGAGTTTAGCAACATTATCAGAATTCATCTCACATTTAAACCGAGTGAGTCCAGCGAGAGCGGTTTTACCGGCAGCAGGGTGTGCGCACGACGCTGACGCCGGAAACTCTGAATCGGCCGAGACGATTCCATTCACATTCATCACTTCCACAAATAGTAGAAGCCGATGTTTGTCTGCATAAGCTTGGCGCGGTCCGGGATGTAGTCCGAGATGTCGCCAAAGAGAATATCGGCCAGCGTTTTCTTCTCTTTCGTCGGGCGAACCAGCGTGGGTTCGCCCCTGATGCCGACCGCCTTCGCCGTATCCTTCACCGCCCCCTGGAAATCCGAAATCTCATCCACAAGCTTCAGCGGAAGCGCCTGTTGCCCGGTCCACACCTTTCCATCGGCGATTGACTTCACGTCCTCATCCTTCATCCCGCGCCCCTGCGCAACAGAGTGGATGAATTGCTCGTGCATGTTGTCCACGAGGCTCTGCATGTAGGCACGCTCGGAGGGCGTCATGTCCCGCGTCGGCGAACCGGTGTCCTTGAACTCTCCGGCTTTCAAGGTCACTTCTTTCAGCTTGGCCCACTTCATCAGGTCTGCGTAGTTGTACCACTCCGCAATCACGCCGATAGAGCCAACGATGGAGGCGTCGTTGGCGTAAATTTTGTTCGTTGCTGAAGCCACGTAGTAGCCGCCGCTGGCGCCAACGGTCTCAATGGAGGCAACGATTCGCTTCTTCTTCTCGTCGCGAATCCTCTTGACCTCGCGGTAAATTTCTTCCGAAGCCGCCGCGCCGCCTCCGGGCGTGTTGACGTGCACCACAATGGCTTTAATGGAGTCATCGTCGGCAAACTTCTTCAGATGCTTGACCGTCTCTTTCGGCGAGAGGATTACGCCTTCGAGGTCAACGACGCCGATCTTATCGCCAAACGCAGCGAACTCGCTCTTCGAGTCCGAGCGCATGCTGAAGTACACCAGCGTGAAAATTGCCAGTAGGAAGAGAAAGAAGGCGCCGCCGCCAACCAGCACCCAAAGCAGTACTCGCGAGCGAGTTTGTTCCGCCATGCGCTGGAGTTTAGCACCGCGCAGCGAAACAGCCGAGTACGGTGATCACCCTTTGAAGATTCTGCCGAAGAAGGAGCCGACTTTTTTGAAGAATCCGCCCGAGGTCGCCTTCTTTTTTGGAGCCGTGGCCACGGCGCGCGGTGGAGTCTTCTCGACGGCAGCGGGCGGAAGAACGGTTGGTTGCAGTTGCAGAGCGATGTCGCCTGTTCCGCGAGTCTTCAAATTGGCGACGCCGTAGGAAGGGTCCTCCGTAGCCGCTTCCGCGTTGAACACAAACGGAGCGTCCACCTCGACGTGGAGTTGAGGTTCGGCCGCCGCAACCTGTACGGGTGGCGGCGTCAAATTGTTGGCCGAAACGTTTGGCTTGGGATTGGCAGCACTCTGCACCGGCACGGGGGGAGGCGCTGGGCAGCCGCACGAACCCGTCGTCCCGCGTGTCGCTCCACTCACCTGCCCGTCACGAAAGACCACATCGTCACCCGGTTTCACCTGGTAGGTTCCGTCGCCCATCACCTCGGAGACGATCACAGCGGCCGTGCTTCCCGGCAGGCTGCGGATGCACATGTCACCCTTCTCGTTGGCCGCAACGGCGAAATGGAATGCGCCCGGCCCGATCAATTGCATGCGGAAGTCCGGCGTCACCAGGCCGTCAAGCGTTTCGCCCAAGTCGTAATGTGTTTCCATGCTGCCCGTGTTCAGACTTAACATCAACTTACTGCCGTTGACGGAAGCCGCAATCGCGACGCTTGTTCCCGGACAGATTCTTATCTCGCCACCGCGCGCCAATCGCAGCACCGCCGTGCTTACACCTGCAGCCACCTGCGACCCGCTCAGCACCTGCGTTCCGCCTGAAACCACCATCACCGAACCAGTCACCGCGGCATCGGAGGCGAACACATTGCCGACGACGCTCTGACCCATCAGGGCCGAAGGCGCGGAGCACAGCGCGGCGAGTATCAGGGCGTTACATCCGTATTTCATCGGAAGGCTTATTCAAACACATCTGCGCTGCCGTTGCGCGTAACTCGTAATGGGCGCGAGCTGCCCGGCAAATAGAAAAGGCACGGCGGACCGTGCCGGAAAGCTCGTGAATGGCCTTGCAGTGTTGGCTGTTAAACGGCGGCAGCTCCGTATTGCTCACTGACAAACTCGTATTTGTCGATCTCTGCCGCGGTAGCGATTTTGCCGCCAGGCAGCGGAGACTCCACACGCACTACCTTGCCTCTACAACGCACCCTGATCGCTTCCGTCATTGTGATCTCCGGTGGCAGCGTCAGCGTGAACTCAATCTGAGAACCAGTGTCGAGCCTGGAATCCATATAGAAACAGATTCCGCGAGAACTTACGTCGCGTGTTTGCGCATTCGTCTCAGGGCGCCCCTGGGCGTACCGCACGGTCACAGGGAGCTTCAGCGGAAATCGCCTTGTAGCCCTCTGCTCCGATGGGAATGCGGGCATAATGCCTCCACAAGAATCAAAACAGGATGATATGAACAATCGAGAGTGTCAAGCTTCTTGGCAACAGTTTCCGAATTTACCAGCCGCTTTAGCCAGATAATTTAGAGTTTGAGGAAGTTGCGGATCAGGGTTTTGCCATCGCCCGTCAGCACGCTTTCGGGGTGAAATTGCACGCCCTCAACCGCGAATCTCCGATGCCGCAGCCCCATGATGATCTGCGTCCCATCGGCCTCACGCGTGCGCGCGCTCACCTCGAGATCCGCCGGCAGGTTCTCCTCGGCAACAATCAGCGAGTGGTAGCGCGTCGCGGTCATCGGCGAAGCTACGCCGTTGAAAATCGTTCGTCCATCGTGCTCAACTGCACTGGTCTTTCCATGCATCAAGTTCGCGGCCCGAATCACGCGAGCACCAAAAGCCGCGCCTATTGCCTGATGTCCCAGGCAAACTCCCAGCAATGGCACCTTTCCCGCAAAGTGCTGAATAAGCGGGATACTGATGCCTGCCTCCTTTGGCGTACACGGCCCCGGCGAAACCAGTATGCGATCCGGCCGCAGATCTTCAATCTGCTCAAGCGTGACCTGATCGTTGCGCCGCACCACCACCTCACCACCCAACTCACCCAGATACTGCACCAGGTTGTAGGTGAACGAATCGTAATTATCGAGAACGAAGATCATAGGGAACCACTGCCCTTTGCCGCTTCCGCCGCCCTCATCAGCGCCGACGCCTTGTTCACGCATTCATCGAACTCATTTGCCGGGACCGAATCCGCTACGACGCCGGCGCCTGCCTGCACGTACGCGTGCCCTTTGTTTACAACCATCGTCCGGATCGCAATGCATGAATCGAAGTTCCCGGCGAAATCCGCATACACTACCGAACCGCCGTACACTCCGCGCCGTACCGGTTCCAGTTCTTCAATGATTTCCATCGCTCGCACCTTGGGCGCGCCGCTCAGCGTACCTGCCGGGAAGCACGATGCAAAAGCATCCAGAGCGTCGAGACCATCACGGAGACGCCCTTCCACGGACGAGACAAGGTGCATCACGTGCGAGTAGCGCTCTACGCGCATGAGGTCCGTCACTCGCACCGAGCCGTATGCACTTACACGGCCCACGTCATTGCGTCCCAGGTCCACCAGCATTACGTGTTCGGATTTTTCTTTTTCGTCGGCGCGGAGTTCCTGCTCCAGCCGGACATCTTCTTCTACGGTCGCGCCGCGCGCACGCGTTCCCGCGATGGGCGAATATTCCAGCTTGCGCCCGGTCACACGTACCAGCATTTCCGGCGAGGAGCCCAGTACCTCAAGTTCACCCATTCGCAGAAAGTACAAATACGGCGACGGATTCAGCGTGCGTAGCGCTCGATACATTTCAAACGGCGCGGCAGGCGCCTGGAAGTCAAAACGCTGCGACAGCACAACCTGGAAAATATCGCCCGCGGCGATGTACTCCTTGGCCTTGCGTACCGCAGACATGTAGTCGTCGCGCCCGGTCGCGGCATGAACCTTGAGCTTTGCAGCTTTCTTCGCCTTGATGTCGCCGAATGTCATCGGCTGGGTTTGCAATCCCTTTGCGAGCTTGCGCTCCAATTCATCCAGTCCGGCGACTGCGCGGTCATACGCCTTGCGCGGAGACTCAATCCTGACATCGGCTGCGGCCATCAGGTAGAGCTGGTGCCGCACGTGATCAAAGGCCAGCACGCGGTCGAAGAACATCAGCACGCAGTCTGGCGTCTTCAGATCGGCGCTCGACTGTTCCGGCAGCTTCTCGATCTGGCGCACTACGTCGTACGCCACATATCCCACCGCACCTGCTGTGAACGGAGGCAGTCCTTCGATCTGCGCAGGCTCGTGCTGCGCCAGCAGTTCTCGCAATACGGGCAGCACGGGCCCGGTGCGGTGTTCGCGCGCTAGCCCGCGGCGGATTTCAATCTCTTCGCCGCGAGCAATCACAATCATGTACGGCCGCGCTCCCAGAAACGTGTACCGTCCAACGCGCTCGCCTCCCTCGACCGACTCCAGCAGAAACGCATAGGGCTCGTTGGCGGCCATGCTAAGGAACGCGGATACGGGAGTGAGCAGGTCGGCGTTGAGCGTTCTCGCCACAGGGATCAGCGTTGCTCCATCGCGCGCGATTTGCAGAAATGACTTATAGCCGGGCGTCATGGAATGTACTCATCTCCTGTGGATTCGCTTCGTCTCGTACTCTGCTTGGAAATCAATTATACGGGCGCTCGCGCATCGCTAACTCCATCAGGGGCATGCGGTGCTTGCCGTTGACCTGGGCCTGGCGAACGTCTTCGAGCTTCAGCGAAGAGCGGAGTCGTCCTGAGCGAAGCAAGGGATCTGCTCTCTGCGCGTGCGCCATTTGGAAAATGCCGCAATACTTCCGTAACCCCTCTCGCCACACGAACCCTTCTTAGTAATGGCGCATCTGCGAGGCCTTCAGGCAGAATCGTCGAACCACGATTAACGCAGCTGTACGCAGACTGGTTGGCGGCCGGACCGGACGGGCGTATACTCTGCGGAAATTACGCCATCCCTTTTTGTGAGCTACGACCTTTGTCAGTGCGGCACGAGTGTGGCGTCGGCATGAAGTCGAGACCCGTGGAAAGAGCTACCATGCACACGTCGATTCATGACGATGTGCGCGAGATGAGGGCGCATGCAAGTTAAGTTCTGGGGCGTGCGGGGATCTACCCCGACACCACAGATGGAAAACATGCGATATGGGGGGAACACCTCCTGCGTAGAAGTGCGCATCAACGGCCACATCTATGTTTTCGACTGTGGCACCGGCTTCCGCAATCTCGGCAAGCAACTGAGCCGTGAACACGCAGGAAAGCCTGTCTACGCCCATGTGTTCATCTCCCATTTCCACTGGGATCACATACAGGGCATCCCGTTCTTCTCGCCGCTTTATGACAGCCCGGATAATTATCTGTTCTTCCACTCATCCAGCCGCACGCGTGGATTGCAGCGCGCTATCGAAGAGCAGATGGCCGATCCTTACTTTCCGGTCGATATGGCCGAGATGGCCGCACATCGCAACTTCTACGACATTGAGGAAGACCGCATCGCATTCGACGACTGCGTCGTGCAATCCATGTGGCTCAACCACCCGCAGGGCTGCCTCGGCTACCGCGTGGAAACCGATCAGGGCATTTTCGTTTACGCCACGGACAACGAACCGGGGCATCCGCTCTTCGATCGCAACGTGCGCAAACTGGCAGAAGGCGCTGACCTGCTCGTCTACGACGCGCAATACTTGCCTGACGAATACACGGCCAAGAAGCGCGGTTGGGGACACAGCCACTGGCGCGAAGCCGTAAACATCATCATGGAAAGTGGCGCAAAGGAATTAGTGCTCTTCCATCACGACCCCGACCACTCGGACGAATGCATCGATTCCATCGTGAAATCCGCGCGTGACCACTATCCCAAAGTGCGCGCCGCCAGCGAAGGCATGGAAATCGAAGTCCTTACATCGAAGTCCGCGAGCGTGTAAGCAGGCTCCGGTTCGCGCCCAACCGGTTCTCTTGCGCAGATGGCTGGCCGACTCCTGTCAACCCTGATGCCTGCCATGCTTGCGCCAATCGGGAACGGGATATACTGTGACGGTTTGTGTCCGCCCAGTTTGTGTCTGCCCCTTGCATCGGGGTGCCCTGACTTCAATCGCGCTTCCGTTGCTCGGCTCCTTTCGGACGGACTGTACCCCGGCACAACTGCGCCGGCCAGGCCTGTGGGGGCCAAACAGCGATAAGCGAATCTTGCAGCCACCCTGTTTCAGCGAGGGTGTTTTGGCCTGATCGTAGGCCCGCATGGCCGTAGCAACTATTTCGGAGACAGTAATGACAGCCGCTCTTCAGACGGAAAGTAATCCTTGGGAATCGCAAGCAGCGCGTTTTGATTTTGCCGCGCAGAAGCTCAACCTGGACGAAGGCATCTGGAAGATCCTGAGCCAGTCAGCCCGCGAAATTACCGTTCACATCCCCGTGCAGATGGATAACGGCCAACTGGAAGTCTTCACCGGCTATCGCGTTCAGCACTCCATCGCACGTGGTCCCTCCAAGGGCGGCGTCCGCTACTCCCCAGATGTCAATCTCGACGAAGTTCGCGCGCTGGCCGCTTGGATGACCTGGAAATGCGCAGTCGTCAATATCCCGTTCGGCGGCGCAAAAGGCGGCGTGATCTGCGATCCGAAGAAGATGTCCATCGGCGAGTTGGAACGCATGACACGCCGTTACACCGCCGAGCTCATTGAGTTCATCGGCCCCGAAAAGGACGTTCCCGCACCCGACGTGAACACCAACGAACAGGTGATGGCGTGGATGATGGACACCTACTCCATGCACATGCGTCAGACCGTGACGGCCGTGGTCACCGGCAAGCCGGTCAATATCGGCGGCTCGCGTGGTCGTCGTGAAGCCACCGGTCGCGGCGTCATGATCGTCGCAAACGAGGCACTCAAGAAACTCGGCAAGCAACCGGAAGATACCCGCGTTATCGTGCAAGGCTTCGGCAACGTCGGCTCCAACGCCGCCAACCTCATGTATGAACGGGGCTACAATATTATCGGTATCGCCGAATGGGATGGCGGGCTTTATAACTCCAACGGCATCGACATTGATGCCCTGGTTGAGTACCGCCAGCGCAACGGCGTGATCCACGGATTCCCCGGCGCCGAGAAGGCGGATACCGCCGAGTTAATCCTTGCCGACTGCGACATCCTGGTGCCTGCTGCCACAGAGAACGTCATCACCTCGCAGAATGCAGCCAAGATCAAAGCGAAGATATTGGTCGAGGGCGCCAACGGTCCAACCACCTCCGCTGCCGATGACATTCTCCAGGACAACGGAGTCTTCGTCATTCCAGACATCCTGGCCAACGCCGGTGGCGTGACAACCTCCTACTTCGAGTGGGTGCAGGATCGCCAGGGCTACTTTTGGAAGGAATCGGTCGTAAACGAGCAGCTGGAACACATCATGGTCGCGTCCTTCGAGGATGTGATCCGCTATGCTGACACGCATAACGTCAACAATCGTATTGCCGCCTACATGCTGGCCATTGATCGCGTGGCCTACACCATTCGCCAGCGCGGCATCTACGCCTAGTCGGTTCGTAGCGCTAAATCGTTTGGGCGGCCCTCAAAGGCCGCCCTGAATTACGCGTTCTTGGGTGGGACCATCGTTCGCTGAACTTACGCTACCTTCCGAAAATCCGAGAACTGTTCGATAGCCTGGGTATTCTGTTCCGTTTGGACAGACACCTGCTCGAACCGAACCTTGTCCCCGCACGTGTGGCACCTGGGGAATACCCCACCCGCATTCAACTTTGCCCTATGCGATATGCAATGCGCGTAGTGATGCACCCAGTACACAGCTGTAATTTTTACCCGGTCGCCTGGGCGTGAAGCAGAGCGAAACATACTATTTACTCTCTAGTTACCTTTAGACGGTTTCGCTATTGCCGACGTTGCACCATGTCTGCCATCCGCTTACAAACGCAGCCATTTCTGGTGCGCGGCCAAGCGAGCCAATCCATGCCGGAAAAGCGCAAGCAAGTGGAAGGACGTTGATTTTGGGGCGAAGCTGGGCGCATAATCACTCATCCGTGTCACGTAAATCAGTGTCACGCTAGAGAGCTTGCCGCTTCCACGGCTTGCCATTGCCCGAGTTGGCTTCGTTGAACCTGCCAAACTACATCACGATGGCGCGCATATTCTGTGTGCCGGTTCTGATCTGGGTTCTTTCCAGCAACGTCTTCAATCCGAACAATGGCGAAAAGGAACTGGTAGCCTCCGCCGTCTTCATCCTCGCATCCATAACGGACGGAGTTGACGGATACATCGCACGCCGGCGCGGTCAGGTCACAACCCTTGGAATGTTGCTGGACCCCCTGGCTGACAAGCTCCTGATTGCCGCAGCTTTCATCACCTTGGTTCAGTTCACGCCCACGCTGGTCCCTGCCTGGATTGCTGTCGTCATTATTGGCCGCGAATTCCTGGTGAGCGGCCTCCGTGCAATCGCCGCGCAGGAAGGCTTCACCATTCAGGCCAGCGATCTTGGCAAGTTCAAGATGGTCGTGCAGATCGTCTCTGTTGTAGCCGTCATCCTCGCCCATCGCTGGGTTTATTGGGACTTCAAGGTCTTACTGTTCCCGGTCGAGATCATCGCGCGCACAGCGGTATGGTTCATGGTCGCACTTTCACTGGTTTCGGCCATCGACTACTTCGCCGCTTTCTGGTCAAAGATAGATCGCCAAGCCGCCAAGAGCCGCAAGCGTCGCGTCTTTGTACTCAATCGCCGACGGAAAAACGATGTGCCTGCCGTCTGACTTTCTCCAGCAATCTGCGCCGGAGTACTCAGCCGAAGAGCGCTTTCAACTCCTCACAATCGCGCGTCAGACAATTGATGCCGCTTTGCATAACAAGGAACTCACGCTGCTCGCGCCCAGCGAGCACCTGGCTGAGAATCGTGCCGCTTTCACCACCCTGCATTTGGAAGGGCATCTGCGCGGCTGTGTCGGCTATGTCGTGCCTGAGCACCCTCTGTACCGCACCGTCGCCGAGACGGCCTTCGCCGCAGCGTTCTATGACCGTCGCTTCGTTCCGGTTGGAGTCGAAGAGGCCTCGCGGCTTGCACTTCAGATAAGCGTGCTCTCGCCCGTACAGCCAATTTCGCCTGAAGATGTCGAAGTTGGGCAGCACGGCCTGATCGTCAGCGTGGGGCAGCAACGTGGTTTACTGCTGCCGCAGGTCCCCATCGAGCAGGGATGGGATAGGCTCACTTTCCTGGAACAGACGTGCCGAAAGGCCGGCCTCTCCCCTGACGCCTGGCGAAACGGCGCCAAACTAGAAGCATTCACCGCCGAAGTTTTCTCGGAATAGTTCTGAGCCTTCCGAGCGTCGTTGCGGGTCGCTGGTTCGCCAGGCAGAAGCGTCGTCGTGTGCTAGATTGCCTTTTCCTTTTGCAGGTCTACGATCGCATCTTCCACCGCTTTCCCATACGTCGACAACGTTTGGGCCCTTGCCAGCGCAACTTTCTGCTCCTCGGCTGTCATAGCGCGGATTGCTTCCTTAATCTGTGTCAAGGGCACGCGTGGATTGTGTATCTCGACCCATATCAGGTACGCCCGTCCTGAGAGGATCAGAGCCATGGGATCAATTGCGTAATACGCATTTTCGGTCATCACGGTATGCTCCCTTCTTCGATCGTCGGCCTGGAGTGAATCCAGGGTTCTGCATGTAAGTACGATTTATGGCAGAGCTGGCCGGGTTGGCCCGCAATTGAGGAATTCACGTTAATTGCAGAATGGCAGGTAGCCAACGTGTCATCACGAATCCATTAACGGGGCGACGTGATGCCTGAATCTCTGCGCGCCTTTGGTGACTTTCAGCTATCGACGAGGTTTGTCGCACTTCGCCGTGAATGCACTCCAGGCACCGGGGCCGGGGGTAATGCAGCCGTGCCACACGCGTGATTTGGCTAGTGTGTGGCCAGAAGAACTGAAGTTGAGTCTTACCCAGATCACAAATCCAAGTGCTTTGAAACGGCTCCGGTCGTTCGGTTGAGCATCACAATACACTTGGGAGGAAAACCATGAGATCAAGAAGTTCGCTCGTACTCGTTTTGCTGTGCCTTCTGTCCTATGCCGCTTACGCGCAAAGCACGCGTAACCTGCCGGAAGGGACCGAAATCAAAGTCCGTACGGATACGGCCATTCCAGCGAAACCCCAGTCTGGAAGCGCCTACACCGGCAGCATCAGCAATGACGTGCTCGACAGGTCTGGAGCGGTTGCGATCCCACGTGGCGCACGTGCGCAGTTAGTAGCCGCCCCCACCAATGACGGCAAAGACACGGTGCTCGATCTTCGTTCTGTGACCATGGACGGTCGCAGATATCTCGTCACAACAGCCTCATCGCAGCAATCGTCATCATCCGGCGGCCTCGGCATGAATAAGCAAACCGGCAAGTACGTCGGAGGCGGTGCGGCGATTGGAGCTGTTCTAGGTGCTCTGCTGGGCGGCGGCAAAGGGGCAGCGATTGGAGCGCTGGTTGGCGGAGCAGGTGGCGCCGGCGCACAGGTCTTCCGGGGCAAAAAGAAGGAACTGCCTCCAGAAACGGAACTCAGCTTTAAACTCGCTCAAGACCTTCAGCTTCGTCCGGCGAGCAAGCGTTCAACTGCTGGATTACAACAAAGGCGCTAGCGTTAAAGCCGTGTTTGTCTCAGCTTGCGCCGATTAACAGGTTGTTTCGGTCTAACCGGAACAACCTGTTGACCCGACACCACTGCAATCGACGACGGTGAATCGCCTTTAACTATCCACTAACCACTCGCCGCTCATTTCTGCTTTACTGACATCTGGCAACTGGCCATCGGCACCTGCCCTTGAAGAATCTCGGCATCCTCATTTCTGGACGCGGCTCCAACTTCGAAGCCATCGCTTCGAATATCGACGCCGGACTGCTGCCTGGAGCGCGCATTTCCGTCGTCATCTCGAATCGTGCCGACGCGCCTGGTATTGAAAGCGCCCGGCGTCGCGGCCTTAACGCCATCGTCATCCCCAGCAAGGGCCGTCAGCGCGAAGACCACGACCGAGAAGTCGCGAGCGCGTTGCAGGAAAACTCCGCAGACTTGATCGTCCTGGCCGGATACATGCGCCTGCTCTCGCCTTGGTTCATTCAGCAATTCCCGAACAGGATTCTCAACGTTCATCCCTCGCTGCTTCCCGCCTTCCCCGGCATGGACGCACAGAAGCAGGCGTTCGAGTACGGAGTCAAAGTGACGGGCTGCACCGTACACTTTGTGGACGAGCACCTCGACCACGGCGCCATCATCGTGCAACGCACCGTTCCTGTACTCCCCGGCGATGACGAGCACACGCTCGCCGCGCGCATCCTCGAACAAGAGCACCAGGCGTACACGGAGGGAATAGGCATCATCGTCGACGGCAACTATGAGATTGTTGGCCGTCGGGTCATCGCCAAAACCTCCGGCACAGCTTCGGGCGCGTAATCCGGTGCATATTCTGACGGCTGTTAAACTGCCGCCATGCTCCGTGTGAAATTGCTGCGTCCTGAAGCTAAAGCTCCAACCATCGCTCATCCCGGCGAAGACCTTGGTTATGATCTGTTTTCGGCAGAGACTCTGACCATTCCTGCCGGTGGACACGCCATCGTCCCTACGGGCATATCCATTGAAGTCACCGCATCGGATGGAACGCCCATGGGTGCACTCGTGCGCGACAAATCCTCAATGGCCGCGCGGCGCATCATAACCACTGCCGGCGTCATCGACTCGGGTTACCGTGGAGAAATCAAGATCGTGATGGAGAATCTCGGCAATGCGCCGGCGGAGATTCACGCGGGCGATAAGCTTGCGAATCTAATCCCCTATCCTGTTCTTACAGGGCAGGTACAAATTGTCGAGGAACTCGGCGTTTCGAGCCGGGGAGTTGGGGGATTCGGCTCATCCGGCAGGCGGTGAGATCGGCGTGATGACTGGCGTGCCCCATTTCTGAGCGCGCGAAGGGCAAGGCGAATGAATGCGGAACGCTGGGATGAAGCTCGAGAAGGTCGGCTGAGCGAAGCTGCGTTGCGCCGCAAAATCGAAGCCCTCGGGTACATCGTTTCGCGCTACGTGTTTCCCCGCAGGACACGCTTCGAAACGCACACACATGAGGTAGAGAGGATCGACGCAGTGCTGAGCGGCCGGTTGCGAGTAAGTTTCGGCGCACGGTCTTTCATCCTCGCGCCGGGAGACTATATTTGCGTACCTGCCGGCGCCGAGCACGAAGCAGAAGTCATTGGGGAAGAGAACGTAATTTTATTTGACGCCATCAAGGTTTCCTCACAAACGTTCCAACCGCGGCAAGAAACCGTTCTGACAAGAATTCGCAGCCGCTTGCGAATCCCGTAACGCACTTCTGTTCGGAAGCCGTCGCCGTCTTCGCCTGCCATAATCCGCTTCATCTCCTATAATCGAATTGCAATGTCTCACTTCAAACCGGTCGAAGAACAACTCGCTTACCTGCGCAAGGGCTCCGTGGAGATCATCCGAGAGAGCGACCTGCGCGAACGCCTGGAGCAGAGCAGTAAAAGCGGCAAGCCGATGCGCGTTAAAGCCGGCTTTGACCCCACGGCACCCGACCTCCATCTCGGTCACACCGTGCTCATCCGCAAGCTCAAGCACTTCCAGGATATGGGCCACATCGTCGTCTTCCTCATAGGCGACGGCACCGGACTGATCGGCGATCCCACGGGACGAAATAGCACGCGCCCACCGCTCTCCCGCGAGCAACTGCAAGTCAACGCCGAGACCTACAAGGTGCAGGTTTTCAAAATTCTCGACCCGCAGAAGACAGAGGTTCGCTACAACAGCGAATGGCTGCACGCGCTCGGCTTTGAGGGCATGATCCGCCTCGCCGCCAAGTACACTGTCTCGCAACTGCTCGAGCGCGAAGACTTCCATAAGCGCTTCATGGAAGAAAAACCCATCTCCGTACACGAACTGCTCTATCCGCTCGCGCAGGGATACGACTCCGTCATGCTCAACGCCGACGTGGAACTCGGCGGCACCGACCAGAAGTTCAACCTGCTCGTCGGACGCGAACTGCAACGTCACTACGGCCAGCCCTCGCAGATCGTGCTGACTATGCCGCTGCTCGAAGGCACCGACGGCGTGCAGAAGATGTCGAAGTCGTACGGCAACTACGTCGGCATTACCGAGACTCCGGTCGAGATGTTCGGAAAGCTCATGTCGATTTCCGACGACCTGATGTGGCGCTACTACGAGCTACTGACGGACTTGACGATGGCCGAAATCGAGAGTCTGAAGCAGCAGGTCGCCGCTGGCCAACTCCACCCCATGCGTGCCAAAAAGGATCTGGCAAAGCGCATCATCGCCGATTTCCATTCCCCGCAACTGGCGCAGGATGCCGAAGACAACTGGAGCAAGCAGTTCCAGAAAGCTGAAGTGCCGTCGAATCTGGAAGAGGTGCGTATTGCATCCGCCGACCTCGCGCCGCGACCCGAAGGCGATCACCACTCCTTCAAGCTCGACAAGTTGCTCGCGAAAGCTGGATTCGCCGATTCAACCTCCGACGCGCAGCGCAAGATCAGAGCTGGTTCGGTGAAGATCGATGGCGCGGTCTCGAAGGAGTTGTTCGTCAACTTGAGCGTTCCTTCGGAACTTGTCATTCGCGTTGGCCGGATGATGAAGCGCGTGGTGCTCGCTTAGCGTTCCAGAAAAGCTCGGCGGCGGTTACAATGCGCTTCGTGCGCGCCGCGGCTATCCTGCACCCCAACACTGACTCCAAGCTCCTGCGGCGCTTCCATGCCGCGGGCGTGAACATCTTTGCCGGCAACACCATCGAGCCGCCGGACTACCCCGACGTAGCGCTCGTCTTCGGTGGAGACGGTACCGTCCACCGTGCCCTGCAACCGCTTGCCGAAAGCGATTGCGCGCTGCTGGTGGTCCCCACCGGCAGCGGCAACGACTTCGCCGCCGCGCTCGGTATACGCTCCGTCGCCGACGCCGAACGCGCCTGGCGCAGATTCCTCGAAACGGGCGACAACGTCCGCACCATCGATCTCGGCGTCATTACGCCGGTCGCCGCACAAGCTGAACAAGGCGACACCAACGCGTGGGTCGATGGCCGATTGACCTTTGCGGATAAAGAAGGCCGCTTCCCTCAACCTCCCGAAGCGCTTGGGCCGGCGATCATGCGTGCCCATCTGCACCACGCCCTTGAACGCGCCGCACCTCACGTTTACTACGGCTGCATCGCGGGCACCGGGTTGGACTCCGCCACGAACGAGCGCGCCAATTGTTTACCGGGATGGCTCCGCGCCCACGGCGGATACGTCTTGTGCGCGCTGCGTACCCTCGCGACCTATAAGTCGGAGCGCATCTCTATCGCGTTACCCGATCAGGATGGGCACTTCAAAACCTTCATCTCTGAACCATCGCTTCTTGTCGCAATAGCCAACGCTCCCACGTATGGCAACGGCATGCGCATTGCGCCGCGCGCGCAACTCGATGACGGACTGCTGGACATCTGCTTCGTCCGCCACGTTCCCAAACTGCGTGTGCTGCGATTCCTGCATACCGTCTTCTCCGGCACGCATCTGCGCCTTAAGCGCGAAGTTGAGTACTTCACCGCTCGGCGGCTGCGCGTACAGACCGCCATGCCCATGCCTATCTATGCCGATGGCGAATACGTCTGCGAGACTCCGGCAGAGATCACGATTCGCCCACGAGCTCTGCGGGTCATTGTTCCCTAATCAAAGTTCCCTAATCGAAGTTCCCCGATCGATGTTTCAATCGAGGTTCCATAATCCAGCGTCCGCACTCGATATGTCCCTGGCCAGCATGGCAATCATAGGTCGGGTGGGCGGCCGCGCTTTCGTACATGGCCTAGGAATCGAGTGCTCGCGATTCCGCTGCGGTTTGCACGGCGTTTCCAGTGCAAGTATATGAATCTTCTGGAACACGGCGCGAGCTTTCCCGCTTCATGTCGCATGGGGGAGTGGAGGGACGGAGTCGCGTTTTGTCATCGTCCTGCAAACCTTTTTGTGAAACTTTTCCAGCCAGAGTAGGTCTATACTTAGAGCGAAGCGATGACGACACCAGCTGTGAACAAACCGGTTGCTGGTACGAATCAAGGCGAGACGCAGGCGCACGATATTCTGCCGACTCTTTTCGGCGATGGATACGGCACCTACGCCGTCAATAGGAATTCCTTCGTCGTCTCCTTTCTCCTGAATATCCTGTTTGTCGCGGGGTTCGTGGGGATAGGCAGTTACGCATATACCCATCAGGACGAAGTGAAGCAGATCATCACCGGCCAGGTTATTGAAATCAGCCCATACGTGCTGTCGCAGGCGGAAGACCAATCAGGCGGCGGTGGCGGCGGTGGTGACCGGGACAAGCTAGCAAGCCCGAAGGGCGCTTTGCCGAAGTCTGCTCGCGACCAGATCGTTCCGCCGGCGGTCGTAGTACGAAACGAGAACCCCAAGCTGGTTGTTCCGCCCACGGTTGTCGCCCCTGAAATCAACCTGCCTCAAATGGCGAATCTGGGTGACCCACTCTCCAACGTCACCGGTCCAGCCTCGAACGGCACGGGCTTCGGTGGCGGCATCGGCACCGGCTCCGGTGGTGGTGTAGGTTCCGGACGCGGTCCCGGCGTCGGTCCCGGCTGGGGCGGTGGAACCGGCGGCGGCGCATACCGCGTTGGCGGAGGCGTCAGCGCACCTCGTGCCCTGTACGCGCCCGATCCTGAATATTCAGAAGAAGCTCGCAAGGCCAAATATCAGGGCACGGTCGTCTTGTGGGTCGTCGTCGGGCCCGACGGTCGTCCGCATGATATTCGCGTGCAGCGCTCTTTGGGCATGGGCCTGGACCAGAAGGCCATGGACGCCGTCCGCAGTTGGAAGTTCGAGCCGGCAAAAAAGGATGGTCAGCCGGTCGCAGTCCAGATCAATGTGGAAGTGAACTTCCGGCTTTATTGAGTTATTCGCGAAAAGCCCGAACCGCCAGAGTTCGGGCTTTCTTTTTGGCATTGGTATTCGATGTTTATCTTGCTGAGCGAAGCGGCGAACGCGCAGTCGAAGTAATCCTTTTGCACTGCCCGCCGCTTCAGCTTAACGCGCACCGTTTTCAACAATAGGAAACGCTACACTCCCTTCAGCTCCGGCGCATCTTGCGCGCGAAAGGGGCAACCCGTTCCTTCGCCGTGCTCGCCCACTCTGACCCGCGTTCCATCACGTCGCCCGCCTGCTCACCCCAATTGCCGATACGCTCCCTTGCGTCCTCGTACTTGCGCCGCAGCGTCCGGCGCATCTGCCTGCCGGTTTTAGGGGCCATCAGCAATCCGGCCAGCGCACCCACGCCGATGCCAATCGCCAGAAATAAAATAACCCTCCCCGCATCGTTCTTTTCCGAATACTCATAATCGCCAAACGTTTTGTAATCGGCCATTCGCTTTCTCCGTTCGCGTACACCTGAAGAGGCACGCACTGTGTGAAACAGATGCTAGCCGGCTTGGTTTGGTCAACTTGCCTTGCGCCGGGTACGCGCGGTTTTGCTTTCGCGGAAAGGCACAACACGCGCATTTCGCTCAAGTTCCTCGCCCGCGGTCCGGTTGCTGATTCCTTGGTCGCCGGGACTTACCTCCTGTCCGCGTTTAGCTTCGGCGCGTGCGTCCGCTTGTCTGCCTGTAGTGCGACCTGCGCGCTCTTCACCCCTGCCCGGCGTCCCCATCGGCTGCGGCATTCGTATCTTCGCCTGTGCGCTCCTCTCGCTTCTTCCGCCAGGCTGCTTCTTTCCCGAACTCTTCGCGCTCCCTGTTGATTTCCTGACGCCGCGGGATACGCCTTCCAGCGCGCCGCCGGAAACCCGTTCGTCGCGTTCCTTCACTGCGATGTCGCCGATAGACACCATGCCGACCAGTTGGCCGTCTTCGACCACCGGCAACCGGCGTACCTGCTGGCGGGACATAATCTCGGCCGCTTCTTCCGCGTAGGTATCGGGGCTCGCCGTTTCCAGGTCTTCGCTCAGAACATCCGTCGCCGTGGTCTCCGCAGGGTCTTTGCCTTCAGCGATGCAACGCAGCACGATATCGCGATCGGTCACAATGCCGACCAGTTCGTCGTCGTCCACGATCGGGATGGCGCCCACATCTTCGTCCCTCATCATCGTCGCGATTGTTTCCAGCGTGGTGTCCGGATCGGCGGTCATCACATCGGTTGTCATGATCTCGCGAACTTTCATCGGAACTCCTCTGCCCAGCTGTGTTCTGCTGGCGCATTTGCCCTCTGTCAACAACGATTAGAACGCCAGGCGCTGTTCGCCGTTGCCACGGTACGGGCCAACGCCCGCAAACTTTGCGCGCCTCGTTTGCCACGAACCTGCGTTCTGCGATTCCCAAACACGACGGTGCTCCTGTAAAATCAAGTGTTTGTCGCGGTGTCACAAGGCTCCGCAACACCACTCCAGCGCACACGCGCTTGAAATCCCTTTTTGCGGCCCGCTCCGCAGTACCCGCCGGGATTTCCCGAACGGCATAGTTCGCCCGGAGCGCGGGCAGGTTCCGACAGGCATAACCGGCATAATTGGGTCGGGAGAAAACGGATCTCGGTCGCTGGCCAGAGATACAAATACGAAGGAGCAATACCCAATGGCGATTCCAGCCACACAAATGCGTCCCGGCATGGTCATCAAACACAACAACGAACTTCATGCCGTCTTCAGCGTTGAACACCGCACACCGGGCAACCTGCGCGCTTTCATCCAGGCCAAGCTGCGCAACCTGCGTACCGGCGCAATGTTCGAACATCGGTTCCGCTCAGGCGACGCAATTGACAAGATCACCGTCGACGAAATCAAAATGGAGTTTCTCTACAACGACGGCGACGATTACTACTTCATGGACACCACCAGCTACGAGCAGACGCACATGAAGCGCGACACGCTCGGCGACGCGGTGGATTACCTGACAGCAAATCTCCAGATCACGGTCGAAATCTTCGATGGCAAGCCCGTCGGCATCGAACTGCCGCAGACTGTCGAACTCAAGATCGTCGCCACCGAACCGGGCTTGAAATCTGCAACCGCCAGCAGCGTCACCAAGCCGGCAACCACCGAAACCGGTCTGGTCGTCTATGTGCCGCCCTTCATTAACGAAGGCGACACGGTTAAGGTTGACACCTCCGACGGTGGATACCTGAGTCGCGCATAGCTCAGTTTGCGCCAGGCAGGAAGCGGCAATCGAGAATTCTTATGGGCGCTAGATTGGAAACCCGCCGTTATATTGTCTCCGGCCGCGTGCAGGGTGTCGGCTTCCGCTGGTACGTGGAACGCGAAGCTCGCATCCTTGGCCTCAGTGGCTGGGTGCGCAACAAGCAGGATGGCAGTGTCGAAGTGCTGGCCGCCGGGACACGTGAGCAACTGGGCGCGCTGTACGACAAGTTGAAGCAAGGCCCGCGCGCTGCGCGCGTGGATGATGTGGAAGTGGAAGAAGCAGCACCGTTGAACGATCTTACGACTTTCCGAATTGAGGGAGCGTGGTAGCAACATGCACCAGCCCAAACCTGCAATGAACTGTGAAGCCCTGAAGCAACTCATTCGTGAAGTGCCCGATTTCCCTAAGCCGGGCATTCTCTTCTACGACATCACCACGCTGCTCAAGGACAAGCTTGGTTTTGCCAGGCTCATTGACGCACTCACCGCGCATTACCTGAACAAGGAAATTGACCTCGTTCTTGGCATAGAGGCACGCGGCTTCATCTTCGGCCCCGCACTCGCCTATCGCCTGAACGCCGGGTTCGTTCCCGTGCGCAAGCCCGGAAAGCTACCTGCCGAAACCGTGAAGTGGACCTACGAACTGGAGTACGGGCACGACACGCTGGAGATGCACAAGGACGCCATCAAACCCGGCCAGCGCGTGATCATCGTCGATGACCTGCTCGCCACCGGCGGCACCGCTCAGGCCACGGCGGAACTCGCGAAGTCTCAGGGCGCGGATATTTGCGGCCTCGGGTTCGTCGTGGAACTCGATTTCCTGGCGGGCCGCAACAAGCTCCAGGGGTACGACGTCTTATCCTTGTTGCACTACGACAAATGATCGGTTCAGCAGTTCACGCAAAAGGCGCGACCATCGGTCGCGCCTTTTGCGTTTAATTGACCCTCAGCGGCTTTTACAGGCTGCTCACCGCTCGTCACTGACCATGAGCGACGCGTCCTTTGGCAGGTAGCTTTTTCTTCTGAACCAGTCTTCCATGCGCTCGCGCAGAAGCTCCAAGGGCACCCGCGTGCCAACCTCGATCAGTCCATCAGAGACGGGCAGCGTGTCGTCAAACACCTGATCATTAGTGAAACTGCGCATGGCAAAACTATCGAGCCACTTCATTGGCGCAACATGGAGTTCGCCATTCTCTTCGTATTCGACGCGAATCTTGCGGGCAAACATAAGGGATAGTGGTTCGTAAGAGTGATTGATAGATAGTAACGCACAAGCGCAGAAAACAAGGGATAAACGGTGGCCGATTCCTTCATTTGCGTACGGCCCTGATTGGGTTGACAATGACTGCCATGTCGAACTTTTCATTGCCGCAAGCGGACGAGTACGCGGAGTTCTATGCCGGTTACATTCAGCGTGTGCCGGAGACAGATGTCGTCGGCGCCATGGAATCGCAACTCACGGAGGTGCAGGCAACGCTGAACAAATTCAGCGATGCCGAGGCGGAGTCCTTGAAGGGAACGGAGCAGTGGTCGCTTAAGCAAGTGTTGGGCCACCTATGCGACAGCGACCGGGTGCTCTCGTACCGCCTGCTGCGTATTTCGCGCGGGGATCGCACGCCGTTGCCGGGGTACGAGCAGGACGATTACGTCGCCGAGGGACGATTCAACGAGCGGACGCTTGAGTCTCTGCTTGAGGAATACACACTGCTGCGTAAGGCGACGATCGCGCTGGCAAAAACCATCACGCCAGAGATGGCGCCGCGCCGGGGTGTGGCGAATGGCAGCGAAGTGACGGTAAGAGCCCTGCTCTACATCATCGTCGGACACACACGCCAGCACCTGGAATTCATTCGTATGCGTAACGCAGGGAAGCTTTCCTGATGCTTCTGAACTGCTGAGCTGCGCGGTTTGCCGAGCTGCCGACTTCTATTGTCTTCCCGAGCAGAGCGACGCAGTCGAGGAGTTACACCCTCGCTCAGGAAGACAACAAGATTTGGCTTTCGCCGACTACTGGCAACTGGCAACCGACAACTGTTAGCTGTACTGTACTTTCTTGTCGCCTTTGACGATACGGCCGATGGTGTAGCCCTTCTCGCCGGATTTCTCCAGGATTGACTGCACCTTCTTGAACTTCTTGGGCGAGACGACAAGAACCATTCCGATACCCATGTTGAAGGTGCGCATCATCTCCGAGTGCTCGATATTGCCGAGCTTCTGCATGTGTTCGAAGATGGGGAGGACGGGCCAGGTTCCCATTTCCACAACGGCGCCCATGCCTTTGGGCAGGACGCGCGGCAGATTTTCGGTGATGCCGCCGCCGGTGATGTGCGCCATGGCTGCGACTGCATCGGCATCGATAAGGCGGCGCAGTACGGGCCAGTACGACTTGTGCTGCTTCATCAACTCGGTGCCGACCTTGCCCTTCATCTCATTCACGTACGTATCAGGCGAGTAGCGAGCGACGGAGAAGAGCAGCTTGCGGGCGAGCGCGTAGCCGTTGGTATGGAGTCCGGTGGAGGGCAGTCCGATCAGGACGTCGCCGACCTGAACGTCCTTCCCTGTGATGACCTTTTCTTTCTCAACCACGCCGACGATAAAGCCTGCGAGGTCGTATTCGCCAGATGGATAAAAGCCGGGCATTTCGGCCGTTTCGCCGCCAATTAGGGCGCAGCCGTTGTGCTTGCATGCTTCGGCAATCCCGGCGATGACCTTCTCCGCGGTCTCTGGTTCGAGCTTGCCGACGGCCAAATAGTCCATGAAGAACATGGGCGCGGCACCCTGCACGGCAATGTCGTTGACGCAATGGTTCACAAGGTCGCCACCGACGGTGTGGTGCAGGTTCATCTCGAAGGCGATCTTAAGCTTGGTTCCGACGCCATCAACGCTGGAGACGAGTACTGGGTCTTTGTACTTCTTCTGATCGATCTGGAATAGGCCGCCGAAGCCGCCGATTTCGCTCAGAACGTTCCTGTTGAACGTCTTATGGGCGAGATACTTGATACGTTGTTTGGTTCGGTTGGCGCGTTCGATATCAACGCCGGCGTCGGCATAAGTAGTGGAGTTTGTTTCCATGCTGTTCATTCCGCTGCAGGTTCCGTCGTGGCGGGAAAGAGCCTCATTGTAGCATTCTGCGAGCGCAAAGCGGTGTGATCACCATCGAAACAGAACGATTACTGATGAAGCCGTGGGCGGAAGGCGACGTGGAGGACTTCTTTCCAATCGCTCGGGATCCGCTGGTGATGCGCTGCGGTGGCGCGCCATGGTCGAACGACGAAGTGCTCGAATTTGTTGCGCGCCAGATGGTGAGCCAGGATCGCAACGGGTTCTGCATGTGGAAGCTGGTGCTGAAGGAAACCGGCGAACTTACCGGCTTTTGCGGACTGCAACCGCTGGTGGGAACGGAAGAAATCGAGGTGGGCTGGTGGTTGGCATCGCGTTGCTGGCACAAAGGACTGGCAACCGAGGCCGCGCGAAGAGCGCTGGAGTTCGCCTTCGCAGAGGCTGGATTGGAGCGCGTCGTTGCCGTGGTGCTGCCGGAGAACGAGAAGTCAGTGGCCGTCACGCAGCGGCTTGGGATGCGCTACGTTGGACGCGTGCAGCATAAGGGGATTGAACTGTTGAAATATGAGGTGCGGAAAGAGGGTTGGGTTTAGCGGAGTGATGCAACGGCGTTGATGCAATCAACACCACTCGTCACCCCTGAGCGAAGTTCGCGCGACATTCGCTCAGGGTGACGCGTGGGGAAGTATGCCCAAGGTTCGGTGCGGCCTCCGCTCGGGGCGAAGGGAAGCTGATCGGTCTCACCCTTCGCTCTAAACCAGAAAGACTTGTAACCGGCTTGTTCGCTTGCAACCCACTCTCACGGTTCGCTCGCTATGCCGCCATCTGCTCCGCCCATGGGTCCAGGACGACTTTGATGCAGTGATCCTGTTTGTTTAAGAACTTGCGGTACATCTCCGGCGCGTTGTCGATCGACACCCTGTGGGTGATGACGAAGCTGGGATCGATTTCGCCGTGCTGGATGCGCTCGAGAAGCGGGGCAAGGTACTTGATCACGTGCGTCTGTCCCATTTTCATGGTGAGGCCCTTAGCGAAGGCGGCTCCGAAGGGAATCTTGTTGAGGAACCCGCCGTAAACGCCGGGGATGGAAACGGTGCCGCCCTTGCGGCAGGCCTGTATGCACTGGCGCAGGACGAGAGGACGATCCATTTCTATGCGAAGGGTTTGTTTGACTTCGTCAATAAAGGCATCGACAGAGTGGCCGTGCGCTTCGAGGCCAACGGCGTCGATGCAGTGATCGGGGCCGCGTCCGCCAGTCATGTACTTGAGCGTCTCGATAAGGTCCTCGGTCTCTTCGTAGTTGAGCACCTCGGCCTTGGCCTGTGAGGCCATCTGCAGGCGCTCAGGGAAGCGATCGATGGCGATGACGCGTTCGGCTCCGAGTAGGAACGCGCTGCGGATAGCGAACTGCCCGACGGGGCCGCAGCCCCAAATCGCGACAGTCTGGCCGGGTTGTATGCCGCATACTTCCGCGGCCATGTAGCCGGTGGGGAAGATATCGGAGAGGAAAAGCGCCTGTTCATCGGGCATGCCGTCGGGAATTTTGATGGGATCTATATCGGCGAAGGGCACACGCGCGTATTGCGCTTGTCCGCCTGCATAGCCGCCGTAGAGGTGCGAGTAACCATAGAGCGCCGCGCCCGATTGCCCGTAGAGGCTCTCAAGCATGTATGCGTTGGGATTGGTATTGTCGCAGAGCGACCACATCCCGTTTTTGCAAAAGAAGCACTGCCCGCAGCAAATGGTGAAGGGCACGACGACGCGGTCGCCCACCCTTGTGTTCCTGACCTCTGGGCCGACTTCGACGACTTCGCCCATGAACTCGTGGCCAAGGATATCCCCCTGCTCCATAGTCGGGATGAATCCGTCATAGAGGTGCAGGTCAGACCCGCAGATGGCTGTGCGCGTGATCCTCACGATGCAATCGCGTGGATTAAGAATGTTCGGATCGGGAACTTGTTCGACTCTGACATCCTGTTTGCCAAACCAGCAAAGAGCTTTCATAGAAACGTCTCCGTTCGGATTCTGTAGCGGCCATGCGGCACGTTGGGTGCGGCTCAGGCGGTGCGCTGGATCAGGGACCGCTTTTCGGCAGTGACGGCCTGAACCATGCGTACCCACGGCGTCCGACGTCCGGAGGGCTGTCCCTCGGTCGTCGGTATCTCGCCGGCTTCGAGAAGCTGTTTGAAATGCCGCAGGTCTTCGCGTATCTGCTGCTCGGGTTCTTCGCCGAACATGCGCGCGATCACAGCACCCAGTCTGCCTGCGGGCAGGCGGTAGTCGATAGCGACTCTGACTTCGGTGCCGCCATGGAAAGTGGCAGGACGGAACTCAACGGAGCCGCGGTTCTCAATCGTGGCGCCGGCCAGCGATGTCCAGACGATGTAGGAGTTGGACTGTTCGTCGGTAATCTCGGCTTCCCAGGTGACGTTGATGCCCATCGGTGCGCGTGCTTGCCAGCGGGACTTTCGGTCGCCGGTCACTTGCACGGACTGGAGGTGGCGCATGAATCGCGGCAGGTTTTCGAAATTGCGCCAGAACTGGAAAACTTCTTCGACCGGCTTGTTAATGGTGAAGGCGCGCTCGACGTGAATCGGTTGCACGTGGTGGCGGGTTGAGCGCACACCTCGATAGACGAGATAGCCCCCGGCGGCCGCAAGTCCGGCACCGGCCCAGTTGCGACGCGTGGCGCCAAACGTGGCCAGGGCGCTGCCGCCGACGATGGTTGCCCACGATTGCATGGGTGTCGGTTTCAGCCGATGTCGTTGCTCCGGCGCTTCCGAACGGGAGGCCCAATCGGTACGGCGCGAGCGCGAAGGGAATGGGTTTTCGTAGTTCATAGCATTGCCGCCTTGCTCGAAAGTTTGGGACCTAATCTCGGATGCGGAGGGCAATCGCAAAGTTTGGTGAGGAAGCAGAGTCGCGGGGCTGTGCCGCAGGATATATCGGAGCAGAGAAAGCCGCAGCGAACGTGGTGTTGTAAGTTGCCTGACTGCATGTGCAAAATGCAGCCCGGGTTGACGTACTTTTGGCACTCGCTATCGTATATGCAGAGAGACGGGCTCGGGTGTTCTCGACCACATGGCCTAGTGTTTGGCCGTAGCTGCGGCGGCTTTCGCAGGAGTGAGCGTGAAGAAATCTCGCTCTTGCCAATCGGCCTTATTCCCCTTCATTTCCAATTTCATCATGGAGAAGCCGAGTTTTCCCTTATCCACGTTCAGGACGCAATAGTGGTACGTGGGGCCTGGATCGGTGTAGACGTCGTCAGGTTGGCGCGGTATCTCGTAAGGCGTCGCGCCACCGCCGCCGGAGACGATGTAGGTCACCCCGCCGTGCTCATAGCGTTCGTAGTTATGCACGTGCCCGGCAATGACGACGAAACGAGCGCGTGTGTGAGCCTGCCTGTCTTCGAGCATTCCGGCAATTCTCTTCTCTGCTTCTCGAACGGAGTGGCCGCCGCCATGGGCGTTACTCTGCGAGCGCGTGTACGGCGGATGGTGGAGATTGAAGATGACGAAGTCCACGTCGTGGGGAATGGCATCGAGTTGCTGTTCGAGCCAGCGCGTCTGCGCCTTGCTGGCGGCGATGCCGGCAGCGCCCTGTTGATCGATGGTGTCGGCGCCGGGATCGATCGAGCTGTCGAGCGTGAGCACCAGCACGTTGCCCGCACGTGCGGAGTACCACCGGCTTTGTTTTAATTCCGGAAAGCGCTGGAAGTAATTGCCGAGCGCCACACCCAAATCACCGCGGAGATCGTGGTTGCCAAGCGCGGGGAGCACACGGATTTTCGACCGAGGGAAAGCAGCGGTTTCAGCGTCCCACGCCTGCCAGTCGGAAGCGCGGTCGCCACGCGCGACAAGGTCTCCGCTGATCAGGACGAACTCTGGCTTCTCCGAGACAATCTTCTCCACAATGAGCTTGCGCCTGACTGGATCGCTGTCCTTGGTGTTGGAAGGATCGAGGAAACGGATATCGCCATAAGCGATGAACTTGAACGGCGGGCGCAAATTCAATTCGAGCGCCTGCTGGGCCGCAGCAAATTGGAAACAGCAAAGAATTACGGCGACAATCGCTAATGCCGAACCGGGGTGGCTGCGCCTCATCAAAGTACCTCCAGCACCTTTGGATGCGAGTTATTCGACAGAAGGGGCATTGCCCGGACACTTGACTCACAAGGCGTTTATTATGGTTTAGCACGTCACATGGTTCGAAGCGGGCACGTCACAATGGACCGTGTCTGAATCGCTGTATTTTGGCCTGGAAGGCTGAAAAGATAACCGGTTCTGCATTCTCTGCGGCCCCGTTCGTATGGCGAGTGTCGTCCAGATCTCATAAGTATTCAAGGTGACTATTCATGAATCCTGTTAGCAAGGCTGTTACAAGCGGTACGAAGGCTGATCCATCACACGACGTATTACGCGCGGAGGCGCATCCGCTTGACGCGATTTTTGCGCCGCGCAGTGTCGCCCTGGTCGGCGCATCAGAACGGCAGGGCAGCGTGGGCCGCAACGTTTTGTGGAACCTGCTGAGCAGCCCGTTCGGCGGGACGCTCTACCCTGTGAACCCCAAGCGTTCGAACGTGCTTGGAGTGAAGTCTTATAAGAGCGTCAAAGACTTGCCGGAAGTTCCTGACCTGGTCGTAGTCACGACGCCCGCCGAGTCGGTTCCCGCGCTCATGCGCGAATGTGTCGAAGTAGGCATCCCGGGCGGCATTGTGATCTCCGCGGGCTTCAAGGAGATTGGCGAACGAGGCAAGCAACTCGAGCACGAAGTGATGGAAACGATTCGCGGCAAGATGCGGATCATCGGCCCGAACTGCCTTGGTGTTATGAATCCGCTGCAGGGCTTGAACGCGACCTTTGCATCGACCATCGCGCGTCCCGGCAATGTAGCTTTCATCAGCCAGAGCGGCGCACTCTGCACGGCGGTCCTCGACTGGAGCTTGCATGAGAACGTCGGCTTCAGCTCGTTCGTCTCCATCGGCTCGATGCTGGATGTGAACTGGGGCGATCTGATTGACTATTTCGGCAACGATCCGCGTTCGCAATCGATCGTCATCTACATGGAATCGATCGGCGATGCGCGTGCGTTCCTCTCGGCAGCCCGTGAAGTTTCCTTGACCAAGCCGATCATCGTCATCAAGGCAGGCCGTACGGCGGCGGCGGCAAAAGCCGCGGCATCCCACACCGGCTCGCTGACCGGAAGCGACGACGTGCTCGATGCGGCGTTCCGCCGCGTCGGCGTGTTGCGCGTCAATTCCATTGCCGACATCTTTTACATGAGCGACGTGCTGGCCAAACAGCCGCGTCCCAAAGGGAATCGCCTGTGCATCGTTACGAATGCAGGCGGCCCCGGCGTCCTGGCGACCGATAGCCTGATTCAGGGCGGTGGCGAACTGGCGGAGCTTTCGACCGATACAATGCACGCGTTCGATGAACTGCTGCCTTCGGCGTGGAGCCACAACAATCCCGTGGACATCCTGGGCGATGCCGAACCGGAGCGTTATTCGAAGTCGCTGGAAATCGCCGCTAAGGACCCGAACATCGATGGCATGCTCGTCATCATGACCCCGCAAGGGATGACCAATCCGACGCAAATCGCCGAGCACCTGAAGCCCTATGCAAAAACTCTGGGCAAGCCGGTACTGGCGAGTTGGATGGGAGGTAGCAGCGTAGCAGCGGGTGAAGAAATCCTGAACCAGGTTGGCATCCCGAGCTTCGCGTTCCCGGATACGGCCGTGCGCGTCTTCAACTACATGTGGCAGTACGCGTACAACCTGAAGGGCTTGTATGAGACTCCGTCTGCCGCTGCGATCGGGACGGGCGTTGACCGCGACAAGGCGCGCGAGATTGTGGATACCGTTCGCAAATCGGGACGCACGATCCTGACGGAGTACGAGTCGAAGAAGCTGCTGGAAGCTTACGGCATCCCGACGACGAAAACGGAAATCGCCGCGACCGAAGAGGAAGCAGTGAAGTGGGCCGAGAAGATCGGCTATCCCGTCGTGTTGAAGCTGTATTCGCTGACCATCACGCACAAGACGGACGTTGGCGGCGTGGTGCTGAACCTTCGCGACGCGGCTGCCGTGAAAGCGGCATTCGCTTCGATCAAGAAGGGTGTGACGGAAAAGGCCGGTGCAGAGCACTTCCAGGGCGTCACCGTGCAGCCGATGGCGAAGCTGGATGGCTACGAGATTATTCTTGGCGCCAGCATCGATTTGCAGTTCGGCCCGGTACTGCTGTTCGGCACAGGCGGCCAGTTGGTGGAAGTGTTCAAGGACAAGGCGCTCGCGCTGCCTCCGCTGAACACGACGCTTGCGCGCCGCATGATGGAGCAGACAAAGATCTACAAGGCGCTGAAGGGCGTTCGCGGGCGCAAGCCAGTGGACATGGCGGCCTTGGAAGAACTGATGGTGCGCTTCAGCGAATTGGTAGTCGAGAACCCGTGGATCAAGGAAATCGACATCAATCCATTACTGGCGTCGCCTGATCGTCTGCTTGCACTCGATGCGCGCGTGGTAGTGCACGGCCTGGATGTCAAGGAAGAAAACCTGCCAAAGGCGGCGATTCGTCCCTACCCCATGCACCTGGTTTCGCAGTGGAAGATGAAAGATGGTGAGGAAGTTACGATCCGGCCAATCCGTCCGGAAGATGAACCGCTGATGATCAACTTCCACGAGAAGCTTTCGGAACGCACGGTGTATCTCCGCTACTTCCAGCCGCTGAAGCTGAGCCAGCGCACGGCGCATGAACGGCTTACGCGTATCTGCTTCATCGACTACAACCGCGAAATGTTACTGGTGGTCGAGCGCAAGAACGCGAAAGGCGAGCGCGAGATCGTCGGCGTCGGACGCTTGAGCAAACTGCACGGCCGCGAGGAAGCGGAACTGGCAGCGCTGGTGCGCGACGAATTCCAGGGCAAGGGCCTCGGCAGCGAGCTGTATCGGCGTCTGCTGGAGGTCGCAAAACTGGAGAAGCTGCGCAAGGTGAACTCGAACATGCTCGGCGAGAACCGCGAAATGCGTAGCATCTGCACGAAGCTCGGCTTCAAGCTGCAGACGGATCTCGAAGACAACATGATTCGCGCCGAACTGTCACTGTAGTTCGTTGCACATGACTGTTGTCCTCCTGAGCGGAGCGACGTAGTCGCGGAGTCGAAGGATCCCTTTCGTCACATCGAAAGATTTTGGCGAAGTAGGGAACCTTCGACTCGGGTTGACACCCTCGCTCAGGAAGACAACTGAGATTCTGGCAGTGTCAATAAAGGAGATTTGCGAAGTGCAGGAGAATCGCAGACTAAAGACAATGTCCTCCTGAGCGAAGCGTGTCGTCGGTCTGAAGCAAAAGTGAGTCATGTACTTGTGGCGGACGCCGGAATGAAGTACAACTCGGCAACCGACATGAGCCGCCTGAAATTCGTTCCCGTCCTCATCGTTTTCATTTTTGTATGCGGAACCTTCACGCATTCACAATCTTCCAAGCCTGCCGCTAAAGAAGCTCCGACCACAACCGTGACGGCCGTGGCACCAGTGCCGGCTCCGGACTATTCGCGCGAAGCGTTCGTTACCGAAGAACTGAAAACCTATTACCGATTCGAAGAAGACGGTACGGGCGTGCGGACAATGACGGCGCGCCTGCGCGTACAGAGCGAGGCTGCGCTGGCGGAACTCGGCCAGCTCGTGTTTGGCTACAGTTCGGCGAACGAGCGGATCAATCTTGGATATGTGCGCGTGCGCAAGGCCGACGGCTCGGTAATCACGGCGGCTGACACTGCCGTGCAGGACATGACGTCTCCGGTTGCGCGCGAAGCCCCGGTTTATACCGATTTCCGCGAGAAGCACATCACCGTTCCGGCGCTGCGTCCCGGTGAAGTGCTGGAGTATGAAGTAACGAGCGAGACCTATGCGCCTCTTGCGCCGCGCCAGTTCTGGATGGCTCACACCTTCGCGGCCACCGGCATCGTGCTGGACGAAACCCTGATCGTGGATGTACCTCGCGACCGGACGCTGAAACTGAAAGTGAAGCCGGGATTTGACGTGAAGATTACGGAGGAGAACGGGCGGAAGATTTATCGCTGGGCGCACGCAAATCTGAGCCGTCCGGAGGACGAGAAGGACAAAAAGACCGGCAAGAAGAGCCGGCGTCCGAAGCCACAGGACGCGGCTGACGTGCAGATGACGACATTCCAGGGGTGGGGCGAGGTCGGCACATGGTATGCCGGGCTGGAGAAGGAACGCCGGGCGGTCACGCCCGAACTGAAGGCGAAGTCCGACGCGCTCACGAAAGACAAAGCTACCGACACTGAAAAGATTGAGGCGATCTACGACTACGTCGCCAAGAACTTCCGCTACGTCAGCCTGTCGTTCGGCGTGGGCCGTTACCAGCCACACGCGGCGTCCGAGGTCTTTACGAACGGTTACGGCGATTGCAAAGACAAGCACACGCTGCTCGCGACCTTGCTCAATGCCGCCGGATTTACCACGGACACGGTGCTGATTCACTCGACGCGCAAGCTGGACGCAGAGGTGCCATCGCCTGCGCAGTTCGACCACGTCATCAGCCGCGTTCATACCTCCGATGGAACGATCTGGCTGGATACGACGAGCGAGGTTGCGCCTTATCGCGTACTGATGATGCAGCTTCGCAAAAAGAATGCGTTGCTAATCGAACCTGGCGGCAAAGCGACTGTGGAAGAGACGCCCGCCGACCTGCCGTTCAGCGGCCAGGAAGATAGTTGGGTCGATGGAAAGATCACGGAACTCGGTGTCTTGCAAGCGCACGTGAAACACGTGAGCCGCGGCGACAGCGAATTAATGATTCGCATGGCATTGCGGCGAGTTTCGCAGGCGCACTGGAAGCGTATTGTCGAATACCTGGCCTCGGTCGAACTCGCGCCCGGAGAGATTACGGACTTCAAGTTGAGCGACCCGGCGGCGACGAATGAGCCCTTCGTTATCGAGTACTGGATCTCCGTGCCGAATTACCTGGAATGGACGCGGAAGAATTCCAAACTGCGCGTCCCGTTACCGATCATGCAGGTAACCGAAGCTCCGGAGACCGAGGAAGGCGAAGAACAAGAGCCGTTCAGAGTGGGTGCTCCCGGTGTAATGGCGATGCACTCGACGATTGCGATACCGGCGAAGTTCAAGCTTCGTTTGCCGCTGCCCGTCGAAGTCAAGCGAGAGTTTGCGGATTACAAGTCCAGCTACAAAATGGATGGACAGACGCTCAATTCCGAACGGCAGCTGACGATCAAACAGTTCGAACTGCCGCCGGAGAAACTGCGCGAGTTTAGCTCGTTCCGTCGCGTGCTGAACTCCGATACAAAGCAGGAGATCGGAGTGGAGCAGGCGGAAGTGGGAACCGGCGTGGCTCCGAGCGATGCCAAGGCCGACGACCTTGCCGAGGCCGCAACTGCGGCTTCGCGAGAAGGCAACTATAAGATCGCCGCCGAACTCTACGAGCGCGTCGTCGTCCTGGAGCCGAAACACAAGACGGCGTGGAACCAGCTTGGTCGCGCATATCTCAACCTGGCGCAGTTCCAGAAGGCGATTAGCGCCCTGGCAAAGCAGATCGAAGTGAATCCCTACGACGAGTGGGCGTACAACAACATGGGCCTGGCGTACTGGCGCCTACGCGACTATGCCGAGGCCGAGAAGGCGTTTCGCAAGCAGTTGGAGGTGAACCCGCTCGACGTCTATGCGCATGCCAACCTGGGACAGATGTTCGCCGACCAGAAGCAATGGGACGCCGCGCTGCCGGAGTTGGAGACGGCTTCGCAGATCACGCCTGACAATCCATCGCTCTCGTTGCGCCTGGGCGAGGCATACCTGAATTCGAACAAGGCCGAAAAAGCTATGGAAGTGTTCGAGGCTACGCTGGAAAAGACGCCTGGTCCGCTGGTTTGGAACGACGTCGCCTACTTCTTGGCCGACCAAGGGCTGTTCTTGGATCGCGCGAAGAAATATTCGGAAGCCGCAGTGGGCAGCGTTTCTTCCGCGCTGCGGAATATGCCTGAGGAGCAGTTGGTAAAAGTAGGCGCCGCGTTAACGTCGATGCTTGCGTCCTACTGGGACACGCTGGGGTGGGTGTACTTCCGCATGGGCGACGTCGACAGGGCGGAGAAGTACCTGGCGGGCGCGTGGCAACTGGAGCAGCACGGCGAGGTCGGCGAACATCTTGGCCAGCTCTATGAAAAGCAAGGGGACAAGGATCGCGCGAAGGACTACTACGCCATGGCGCTGGCAAGCACGACTCCTCAGGCCTCAGCGCGCCAGCATCTTGCGCCGCTCGTCGGCGGAGACGCGAATGTGGACGCGGTGGTGAACAGATATCGCGCGCAACTCGGCAAAGATCGAACGGTGCAGTTCTCGAACGCGGCGAAGATTTCCGGCTCGGCCGAGTTCACGGTCACGCTCGACGCCGACGGCAAGGCTCAGAATGTGAAAGCGCAGAAGGATAGCTTCAAGGCCGGAGTGAAACCGTCCGGCAACAAAGAAGACGCTCAGAAGTTTTTAGACGACCTGAGCGCCCGGCTGCGGCAAGAGAAGTTTCCGGTCAGCTTCCCGGATGGTGCCGCACCCCGGATCGTCCGTAAGGTGTTCCTGACCTGCGGCGATGCAAAGGAGTGTACGGCAGTGCTTGCACTAGCGGACGATGCGGCTAATTCGTCGTCCCCGGTGTTGCTCAGCGCTGATGGAACAGCCGTAACGCCAGTACCGTAACAGCAATACAACGAGTCTGGGCGAAAGTAGGATTTGCTACTTCCCGCAGTCGAGGAAAAGCAGATCCTTCGATTCACTCAGGATGACTCTCATCAATAATCGCGGGGCGTGGCCAAAAGGCCACGCCCCGCTAACGTTTGCCGTCTTTTGTCCGCCGTCTAACGTCCGCCGTCTGCCCCTCTACACCAGTTCGCGAATCTTGTCGCCGAAGATTTTGCGCGCCATTTCAAGAGCTTTCGGTTCTCCCCGTACCAGTGACTCGGCGAAGTGGTAAGCCTGTTCTGGCTTCACCTTCGCTGGCATTGGAGGCTCGAGCGGATCGACATGGGCTTCGAGAATCGCCGGACCGGGTGCTGCCAGAAATTGCTCGACGGTGTCGCCCGCCAGTTTCGGATCCTTGCAACTGAAGCCAACAGCACCGCAGGCGTGTGCGAACGCCGCAAAGTCGAAGTCCTGCAATTCGACGCCGTACTCGGGATTACCGAGGAAGACCATCTGTTCCCACTTGATCTGGCCGAGCGTGTTGTTCTTGATGACGCAGACCTTGATGGGTAGCTTGTGCTTCACGGTGGTGAGGAACTCGCTCATCAGCATGGTGAAGCCGCCGTCGCCGATGAAGCACAGCACCTGGCGGTGGGGATAGGCGATTTGTGCGGCGTTCGCGTAGGGAAGTCCGCAGGCCATCGTCGCCAGCGTGCCGGAGCAGGCGTGCATCTGTCCGCGCTTTGCGGGTATGTGCCGCGCCCACCACGTAGTGATGGTGCCGCTGTCGCAAGTGACAATGGCGTCGTTGCGAAGCCGTATGCCGATCTCATGGGCGATCACTTGCGGTTTCATGGGAATGTCTTTGCGTGCTGATTGCTCGTGCATGAGGCTTTTCCAATCCTTCATGCCTCGCTGTGCGCGATCGAGAAAGGCTCGGTTCTGCTTGCGTTTCAAGAGCGGCAGCAGCTCGCGCAGAGTTGTGGCGCTGTCGCCGACCAATCCGACCTCTATGGGATAGCGCAAGCCGATGCGCTGAGGGTTGAGCTCGATTTGAATGCCGCGCGCCTGGCCGGGCTTGGGCATGAATTCAATGTAGGGGAAGGAGCTGCCTACGATCAGGATAGTGTCGCACTGCTCCATCGCTTCTTGCGACGGCAGTGTGCCGAGGAGTCCGATGCCGCCGGTGGTGTATGGCGAATCGTCGGGCACGGCGGCCTTTCCAAGCAGGGCCTTGATGATGGGCGCGCCCAGAACTTCGGCGACCTGTTCAAGTTCATCGGTCGCCTTGAGCGCGCCTCGTCCGGCAAGGATGGCTACCTTGCCAGCGGCGTTCAGAATTTCGGCGGCGTGTTGCAGGTCTGCGGGATTCGGCAGGCGTGCGCTGCGGGCATACACGTCAGAGTTGTGGTCGGCCACGTTGCGGGAGGAGCGCTCGCGTTTCGTGAGCGGCATCTCCTGCATGTCCACCGGCATCGTTATGTGCGATACGCCGTGGTAAGCGAGAGCCGTTCGGCAAGCGAGATCGACTACGTTTTCGACGTGGGCCGGGCCCATGATGCGTTCGTTGTAAACGCAGACATCCTGGAACAAGCGGTCGAGCTGAACATCCTGCTGCGTGAAAGTGCCGACAAGATCGTGGAATTGAAGGCCGGTGATGGCGAGAACGGAAGCGCCATCGAGCTTCGCGTCATAGAGCCCGTTCAGCAGGTGAATGCCGCCGGGACCGCTGGTGGCGAGACATACGCCGAGGCGTCCGGTGAACTTGGCATAGGCGCAGGCCATGAAGGCGGCGCCTTCTTCGTGACGTACCTGCACGAAGCGGACCTTGTCCTGACGCGTGCGCAGCGATTCCATGATGCCGTTAATGCCATCACCGGGAAGTCCAAAGATGGTATCCACTCCCCACTCGATTAACGATTCGACCAAGACATCGGAGGCATTCATTGGGACTCCTTTAATACTGAGCGTTCGCTCCAGATTTCGTTTTTGAAGAAAATTAAGTGAGTCGTTGGGCTGAATTGTTGATCAATACATCGCGTAGGGTGGGATGCGTTTGTAGGACACGCAGCTTTCCTCGTACTGAAAAAAGCTGTCATGAGCGCTGCACAATGGCCATGCAGGTCGTGGGGGCCTGCATCCGTAACTGTGGTGAAGCGGCGCAATACATCGCGGAACGACATATGACGTTCCATGTAAACGGAATGACGATCGCGAAACTGGGCGGCGCGTTCTTTCGTTTTGGGCCGTTGAGGTACCTTGCTATAATCACCGGTTTGCGTGACGTACGTCACAGACACGGGCGCAACTCATTCGGTCTGCGAAATGGCAATCACGCGTGCTTGTCTGCTTCGGCAAAGGGGTGCGCGGAGGCGAGCGCGTGCGAACGAGGCGTCGTAGCGCTTTCAACACTGGAACCAGAACGGAATAGCTCATAACCATGGCGCAAATCTTCCATAGAAGTGCCAACACCATCGCGCGGGTCTCGATCTTCGCTGCCATGTTCCTGGTGGCGGGGTTGATGTGGGCCGCTCTCCAGATGCAGCGTTCGCCGTACTTCACGTATGCGGGAGTAGCCAAGGCTCAGCCTGTCATGTTCAGTCATCAACATCATGTGTCTGGACTTGGGATCGACTGCCGGTATTGCCATACGTCGGTAGAGGTCTCGGGTTTTGCCGGCATTCCTCCGACGAAGACCTGCATGAACTGCCATTCGCAGATCTGGACGAACGCACCGATGCTGGAACCTGTTCGTGAGAGCTTCCGAAGCGGGAAATCGCTGGTCTGGACGCGCGTCAACGATTTGCCGGATTTCGTGTACTTCGACCACAGCATCCACGTGAACAAGGGTGTCGGCTGCAACACCTGCCATGGCCCGGTGGACAAGATGCCGCTGATGTACCAGTACGCTTCGCTGCAAATGGAGTGGTGCTTGAACTGCCACCGCGCTCCAGAGAAGTACCTGCGGCCGCGCGACCAGGTATTCAACATGGCATATGAACAGCCGAGTGCCGGCCACGAGGTAACTCTGGCGGATGGCAAGAGCTTTACGGATCAGGAGTCTCTGGGGAAGTACCTGAAGACGTCCTACAAGGTGCGCAGCGTTCAGGACATCACGAGCTGCAACACCTGCCACAGGTAACGACGAACAAATGCCGGCAAACGACCGGCGCCAGTTGGAAGACATCGACGAGCGGAACTGACAAACCGAATGGATAACGAGCAAAAGACTGGTAAGAACGAGCCCGCAAAGACGGGTCCGGATGTTTGCCCAGGCAAGCACGAGAAACTGGAGCTGGCCGAAATTCGTGACAGGCTCTCCGATGCGAAGGGCGCGCAGTATTGGCGCAGCCTGGAAGAACTCGCGAATTCGCCTGACTTCGAGGAATTGCTGCATCGCGAGTTTCCGCGTCAGGCCTCGGAGTGGACGGGCGGCGTATCGCGTCGCAACTTCCTAAAGGTAATGAGCGCCTCGCTGGCGTTGGCTGGCCTCAGCGCCTGTACGAAGCAGCCGCTGGAGCCCATCGTCCCCTATGTGCGCCAGCCGGAAGAGATCACGCCGGGCAAGCCGCTTTTCTTTGCGACGGCAATGCCGTTCGGCGCATACGCCATCCCTGTATTGGCAGAGAGTCATGAGGGGCGTCCGACGAAGATCGAGGGCAACCCTCAACACCCGGCGACGCTTGGCGGCAGCGACATGTTCTCGCAGGCGAGCGTACTCACCATGTACGATCCGGACCGCTCGCAGACGATCACGTATCTGGGCGACCCACGTCCCTGGGGACAGTTCCTGAATGCGATCCGAGGTCCGATCAACGCCCAAAGAGCAGCGGGTGGCGGGGGGCTACGTATCCTGACCGGAGCGGTAGGTTCGCCCACTTTGGCCGCCCAGATACGAGATGTGCTGAGAGCCTTCCCGCAGGCCAAGTGGCACCAGTGGGAGCCCGTCAACCGCGACAACATACGCGGTGCCGCGCAAATGACCTTCGGCCAACCGGTCGAGACGCTTTATAACTTTGAAAACGCCGAAGTGATTCTCTCGCTCGATGGCGACTTCCTGTCGAGCGGCTACCCGGGATTCCATCGATACGCACGACAGTTCGCGGCGCGGCGTCGTCCGGAGTTGAAGGAGCGCATGATGCGCTTCTACTCCATCGAGAGCACGCCGACGAACACGGGCGGCAAGGCCGACCATCGCTTGCCGGTACGCGCCTCTGACATCGAGAATATCGCTCGCGCTATTGCCGCACAGGTTGGGGTGGCCAACGCCGGGGCCGGTCAGCTTAGTCCCGAGCATCAGAAATTCGTCTCGGCGGTGGGAAAGGAACTACAAGGCAAGCGCGGTCGCGCCGTTGTCGTCGCAGGCGATCACCAGTCGGTTGCCGTGCACATGCTGTCGCACGCGATGAACCAGGCGCTCGGCGCGGTCGGACAGACCGTTTCTTACGCGCCTCCCATCGAAGCCAACCCGGTAAACAACGGGCAGTCATTGCGCGAGTTGGTGGGCGACATGTGGGCCGGAAAAGTCGATCTGCTGATGACCTTCGGCGTGAATCCCGTGTACGACGGGCCAGCCGATCTCGATTTCGCGAAGGCGATGCAGAAGGTGCCGCTGCGCCTGCACCACGGGCTACATGCGGACGAGACGGCGAACCAGTCGCACTGGCACGTGAACGCAGCGCACTACCTGGAAATGTGGAGTGATGCGCGGACGTTTGACGGAACTGCCGGCATCATCCAGCCGCTGATTGCGCCGCTGTACGGCGGCAAGAGCGAGCATGAAATCTTTGCCGTCCTGAACAACCAGCCGGATGCAACCGGCTATGACCTTGTACGCAAGTATTGGCAATCGCAGGTGAAGGTTGCTGATTTCGAAGTGTGGTGGCGCAAGGTGCTGCACGACGGCTTCATTGCTGATTCGGCGCAGGTGGCGATCACGGTCGCTCAGCGAGCAACGGCCATTCCGCAGACTGTGCCATCCGATGCGAACGCCATGGAAGTGATCTTCCGCCGCGATCCGGCGATCTATGACGGCCGCTTCGCGAACAATGCCTGGCTGCAGGAAATGCCGAAACCGATGACGCAGATGACTTGGGATAATCCCGTGCTCATCAGCGTTGCGACCGGCCAGAAACTCGGTGTCAAAAGCGAAGACGTGGTCGAGCTGGAGTTGCAAGGGCGCAAGGTGAGGGGCGCGATCTGGTTGCAGCCTGGACACCCTGACAACTCTGCGACCGTATTCCTGGGCTACGGGCGTGACCGTGCCGGACGCGTCGGCTCGGGAGTGGGCTTCAACGCTTACCAGATTCGGAGAAGCGAAACGCCCTGGTTCGCAACCGGCCTGAAGGTGACGAAGACGGGCGAGCAGTACGGCTTTGCCTGTACGCAGGGCCATCAGAACATGGAAGGCCGCGCATTGGTGCGTGCGGCTACGCTGGAAGACTTCATTAGCAATCCGGGCTTCGCGCACGAGATGGTGGAAGCTCCTGCTCCGGGACTCACGTTGTACCAGGCATACGAGTACAAAGAGCATAAGTGGGGTATGACGATCGACCAGAATTCCTGCATCGGTTGCAAGACCTGCGTGGTCGCATGCCAGGCAGAGAACAACATTCCTGTCGTCGGCAAGATGGAAGTGAAGCGCGGCCGCCACATGCACTGGCTGCGCGTGGATAACTATCACGAAGGCTCGCCCGAAAATCCCAAGACCTTCTACCAGCCGGTCCCATGCATGCAGTGCGAGAACGCACCGTGCGAAGTGGTCTGTCCGGTAGGCGCGACGGTTCACAGCAGCGAAGGCCTGAACGACATGGTCTACAACCGCTGCGTTGGTACGCGCTATTGCTCGAACAATTGTCCGTACAAGGTGCGCAGGTTCAACTTCCTGCTTTACCAGGATTGGGACACGGCACAGCTCAAGATGTTGCGCAATCCGGATGTGACGGTACGCAGTCGCGGCGTGATGGAGAAGTGCACGTACTGCGTGCAACGCATCACACATGGTCGAATTCGCGCCGAACAGGAAGACCGTCGCGTACGTGATGGGGAAGTGCTCACGGCGTGCCAGCAGGCGTGCCCGGCAGACGCCATCGTTTTCGGCGACATGAATGACCCGAACAGCCGCGTTTCAAAGCTGAAGGCATTGCAGCGTAACTACGGTTTGCTCGAAGACCTGAACACGCGTCCGCGCACGACCTATCTCGCGGTGGTGCGGAACCCGAATACCGAACTCGAGCCCGTTCACAAGAACGAGGAACATGCTTTGGGCAATCAACCCGAAGCCACCGGCAAGGGAGTATAGGTAGCGATGCACGAAGGTCCAGAGGAAAAGACACTTTTGCATGATCGGCTGTTGCCGGGGCAGGCGCCGGTTCTGGAACCGGGTCATACCTTCGGCACGGTCACGGACAAGATTTCGTGGATCGTGCTGCGCCGTCCGGTAACGCTGGGCTGGGTGGGCGGATTCGCCATCGCGTTCAGCCTGCTGATGCTCTTGCAACTCGCGGTCGGTTATCTCGTCTTTCGGGGTACCGGCATTTGGGGCATCAACATTCCGGTGGGCTGGGGCTTCGCGATCATCAACTTTGTTTGGTGGATCGGTATCGGTCACGCCGGAACGCTGATCTCAGCGATTCTGTTGCTGTTCAAGCAGAGCTGGCGTAACTCGATCAACCGTTTCGCAGAAGCTATGACGCTGTTTGCCGTGGCTTGTGCGGGTATGTTCCCGCTCATCCATACCGGCCGTCCGTGGCTGGCGGTGTATTGGCTGTTCCCGTACCCAAACACGATGGGCGTTTGGCCGCAGTTCCGCAGTCCGCTCATCTGGGACGTGTTCGCGGTATCGACTTACGGAACCATTTCGCTGCTGTTCTGGTTCGTAGGCCTTATTCCGGATTTCGCGACTTTCCGTGATAGCGCGAAGAACAAATACGCGAAGGCCGTATACGGATTGCTCTCGATGGGCTGGCGAGGTTCGGCCCGTCACTGGAAACGATACGAGAGCACGTACCTGTTGCTGGCTGGCCTGGCGACGCCGCTCGTGCTCTCCGTTCACACGGTTGTCAGCTTCGACTTCGCAAGTTCCATTCTGCCCGGCTGGCACACGACGGTGTTCCCGCCGTACTTCGTCGCAGGCGCCATCTACTCCGGTTTCGCCATGGTGCTGGTGCTCGCGATTCCGATCCGTCACTTCTATGGGTTGCGCGACATGATCACCATGCGGCACCTGGATAACGCCGCAAAGGTCATGCTCTCCACCGGACTCATCGTCGCCTATGGCTACGCGATGGAAGTGTTCTTCGCGTGGTATAGCGGCAACGGCTACGAGCGCTTCATGATGTGGAATCGCATGACGGGACCGTACTGGTGGTCGTACTGGACGCTGATCCTGACGAACATCTTGATCCCGCAACTGCTCTGGACCCGCTCCATTCGTCTTGCACCCGTCAAGCTGTTCTTGATTTCCATCGTCATTCTGATCGGCATGTGGCTCGAGCGTTTCGTCATCGTGGTGACGAGCCTGCATCGTGATTTCCTGCCGTCATCGTGGGGCATCTACACGCCGACGCGCTGGGACTATGCGACCTTCGCCGGGACGCTTGGCCTGTTCTTTGCGGCGATGTTCCTGTTCGTCCGAATCATGCCGGCGATCTCAATCTTCGAAATGCGTACGCTCCTGCCCGAAGCTGAACTGAAAACGGAGGAGGTGGCGGCCCATGACTGATGCGCCTATCTACGGACTCATGGCCGAGTTTGATAATCCGACCGACATCGTTGAGGCTGCCGAGCGGGCTCATGCTGCGGGGTACCGCCGCATGGATGCCTATAGCCCTTACCCGATTGAGGAACTGTCGGACGCAATTGGCTTTCGCAAAACTCGCGTGCCGCTGGTCGTTCTGGTCGGCTCAATCCTGGGTGGCTTGTCCGGCTACCTGCTCCAGTATTGGATTTCCGCGGTGAGCTATCCCCTGAACATCGGCGGACGCCCTTATCACTCATGGCCATCGTTCATCATCGTGACCTTTGAGATGACGATTCTGTTCGGTGGCATTTCGGCTGTTGTGGGCATGTTGGCGCTGAACGGCTTGCCAATGCCGTATCACCCTGTGTTTAACAATCCGCGATTCTCAGCCGCCAGCCGCGACCGGTTCTTCCTCTGTATAGAGGCGTCCGATCGTCAGTTCGATCCCGAGAGCACGCGTGCTTTCATGAGAAGCCTCAACCCGCTGGACATTGCGGAGGTGTCGAATTAACACGCCGACGCAAATCGAACACCGCAGCGCAGTGAAGATTGCCATGAAGAAATGGATGGCGGCAGGAATTATCGGCGCGTCGATATTCATGCTGGCGGGATGCCGGCAGGATATGCACGATCAACCGAAATACAAGCCGCTGAGAGTCAACGAGTTCTATGCGGACAATCGCTCTGAACGTCCGATGGTCGAGGGCACGGTGGCGCGCGGCAATCTTCGCGAAGACACCTACTTCTACACGGGAAAAATTGGTCCGAACCCGGGCGACGTGTTCCCGTTCCCGATGACGGCTGACGTGCTGAAGCGTGGACAGGAACGCTTCAACATCTTTTGCACTCCGTGCCACTCGCGCGTGGGCGACGGCAACGGCATGGTCGTGCAGCGTGGCCTGCGGCGGCCTCCGTCGTACCACATCGACCGGCTGCGAAAGGCGCCCGTCGGCTACTTCTTCGACGTGATGACGAACGGCTTCGGAGCGATGCCGGATTACGCGGCGCAAATCCCGGTGAAAGACCGCTGGGCAATCGTCGCTTATATCAGGACTTTGCAACTGAGCCAGAACGCTACGCAGGCTGATGTTCCCGCCGGAACGCAGATTTCGACGACGGCACCGGCCCTGACAGTTGGTCCCGAGAAGCCTATGGAGGGCAGGAAGGGAACGCACGGCGAGAGCGGCGACGTTCGCAAGGAAAGCGAGTTGCAGAAATGAGCACGACGAACGTTAGAACCGGAGACTTCGCCGCGCCTGCCGCGCTGACTGCATTAAGACAGCGCGCGATCGTTGCCGGCGTTGTCGCCGGGACCGTCGCCATCATCGGGGCATTCATTACGCCAGAGCAGTTCTTTCGCGGTTATCTCATGGGCTTCATGTGGTGCCTGGGCCTGTCGCTGGGATCGCTGGTGCTGCTGATGATCGGACATATGTCGGGCGGCAACTGGTGGATGCTGTCGCGCCGCGTCTTTGAGGCGGCCACGCGCACTCTGCCCATGATGACCGTTCTGTTTATCCCCGTCATTGTGGGCATGAAGAGCCTGTTCGTCTGGACGCACGCAGACCTCGTCAGGGGCGACCACGTGCTGATGGCGAAGGCTCCGTATCTCAACTTGACTTTCTTCATCGTTCGCGCGGTCATCTACTTCGCAATTTGGAATGGGCTGGCGTATTTCCTGAACAAGTGGTCGGCGCAGCAGGATGCGGATACGAACCCGAACATCTGGCGGCGCATGAAGACCATCTCGGCGATTGGCTTGGTCCTCTACGCGTTCACCATCACGCTGGCCACTGTGGACTGGCTCATGTCGCTGGATCCCCATTGGTATTCGACCATCTACGGGATGCTGTTCATGGACGGCCACATGCTATCGGCGATCTCACTCGCCATCGTGGCACTCGTGATGCTGGCGAGATACGCGCCGATGAACGAAGTTGTGCTTCCCGATCACCTGCATGACTTGGGAAAGCTGTCGCTTGCGTTCGTAATGATCTACGCCTACTTCTCGTTTTCGCAGTGGCTGATTATCTGGATGGCTAACCTTCCGGAAGAGATTGTCTGGTACCTGGACCGCATCAAGAACGGCTGGCAGTTCGTCGCGCTGGCGCTCATCGCGTTGCACTTTGTATTGCCGTTTGCGCTGCTACTCTCGCGCGATCTGAAGCGCTCGGCGAAACGCCTGGTACCGCTCGCGCTGCTGCTGATTTTCATGCGCCTGGTCGATCTCTACTGGCTTGTCGCCCCGAATCCATTTCCGGGCTCCGAGCATCATCAATTCCAGATGCACTGGACCTATCTGGCCGCGCCAGCTGCTCTCATGAGTTTCTGGGTGGCGGCCTTTCTATGGAACCTGAGCAAGCGGCCGCTGCTGGCAGTGAACGAACCGCAGTTGCCGCGACTGTGGGAGCGCAGCCATGGACATTAATCAGCGCGATCACGATATTCACGGCGAGGATCATCTGCAAAACCGGGATGTAGCGTATGAACGCCGGGACCTTGGCGCGCGCGGAATCATCCTGTTCTTCGTTTTCCTGTTCATCACGGGACTCGTGATTCATTTCGCGGTTTGGGGTATGTACAGGATTTTCACGAACGAAGCGGCAAAGCAAGACCCTGTGTTGCATCCGCTGGTGAGCCCCGAAAAGCTACCGCAAGCGGCGATCCTGCAGAATACGCCGGCCACGAACTTCGACAAATTTCCGCAGCCGCGCCTACAAGTGGACGACACAACAGACATGGACAAATTCCACTGGCAGGAGAACCAGATATTGAACGCGCAGCCCTGGCAGGATCAGCAGGGTTCGGTTCATATCCCGATCTCGCATGCCATGGAATTGATGTCGGAGCGTGGATTGCCGTCGCGCAACGTTCCCGCACCGATGACATTGATGGAGACGCAGGGCGTGGCAAGCAGTCAGCCGCCGATGGATCAGACGGAGAGCGGCAACATCGCTCTCAGCGACAGCAGGCGGCAGTCCGACGCGAGCTCCGCGCCGGGCGCTCCGCAGGGCGACACGAAGAACGTCTCCGGACGCGAGCGCGAGCGGCCGATTCCTGGAGTTAATCCGAACGAACCGAAGAACCCGAGCCGCGGTGCGGGCGAGAGTCAGAAAGCCGGTTCTCCGCGGTAGTTGGCTGATAGCCGCCGATAGTACGGCGACAGAAATGGAATACGTTGTGAGCGGGTTGCGATCATTATTCTCGAAATGGGCTGTATTAGCCGTGATGCTGGCGGCTGGCAGCGTCGCCTCTTTGGCGCAGTTCATGCAACCGCCGGACACGAAGCGAGTGTCTCCGCCGGGGCTGGAACACGTCACGATCGAGCAGAAACTCGATGCCCAAGTTCCACTGAACTTGCAGTTCAAAGACGAGCAGGGCCGAGCGGTAAAGCTGGGCGACTACTTCCATGCCGGCAAGCCGGTGTTGCTGACGCTGGTGTACTACGAGTGCCCGATGCTCTGCGGCGAAGTTCTGAACGGCGCAACTGCCGCTATGAAAGTCCTGAAGTTCACACCCGGCAATGAATACGAGGTGGTGACTGTCAGCATCGACCCGCGCGAGACACCTGATCTGGCACTCGCCAAGAAGCAGTCGTACATGGAAAGGCTTGATCGTCCAGGCGCGGAGAAAGGCTGGCACTTCCTTACCGGGAACGAACCGGACATAAAAGCACTTGCCGACGCCGTGGGCTGGGAGTACCAGTACGACCCGAAGACGAAGCAGTTCGCGCACGCGGCAGGGATCGTCCTGCTGACGCCACAGGGCCGCGTTGCCCAGTACTACTACGGCGTCGAGTATTCAGCGAAGGACTTGCGCCTGGGGATGGTCGAAGCTTCAAAGAACAAGATCGGCACGATCGCCGACAGGGTATTGCTCTACTGCTATCACTACGACCCGAGAACCGGAGCCTATGGCGCTGTCATCACGAACATCATGCGCGCTGCTGGCGGAGCCACCGTTCTCATACTCGGCAGTTTCCTCGTGCTGATGTTTCGTCGTGAAGGACACGACAAACGGCACGGAATAGGACGGGCTTAGATATCTATGTGGCCGAACCTTCCACTATTTCCCGAGCGCGCTTCTACTCTGGCCGGCCGGGTCGATGCACTCTATTTTTTTCTGATTGCGGTGGCGTTGTTTTTCACGACGCTTATAGCCGTACTGATCCTGGTGTTTTCGATTCGCTACCGCAAGCAGCGGCAATTGAAGGCAAAACAGATCGAAGGCTCTCTTGCGCTTGAGCTGACATGGACGCTGATACCGCTCAGTATCGCCATGGTCATGTTCGTCTGGGGATCGGCCGTCTTCTTCTACCAAGCGCGTCCACCGCGCGGCGCCATGGAGATTTATGCCATCGGCAAGCAGTGGATGTGGAAGTTTCAGCATGTGGAAGGTCAGCGCGAGATTAACGAACTGCACATCCCCGTCGGGCGCGACGTGAAGATGATTATGACCTCGCAGGACGTAATTCATAGTTTCTTCGTGCCGGCGTTCCGCGTTAAGGCTGATGTGTTGCCGAGTCGCTACACGTCAACCTGGTTCCGGGCAACGACTCCCGGCACCTATCACCTGTTCTGTGCAGAGTATTGCGGCACGCAGCACTCGGGGATGATTGGCCGGATCGTCGTCATGGAACCCTCGGCCTACGAAGCATGGCTGGGCGGCGGAGGAACCGAAGGGTCGCTCTCCGCAACCGGGCAGAAGCTGTTCCAGGAACTCGGTTGTGCCACCTGCCATCGCAGCGACACGCAGGGGCGCGGTCCGAACCTGGTAGGAGCGTTCGGCAAACCGGTCATCCTGGAAGACGGGCGAACCGTTGTGGCAGATGAAACGTACGTGCGCGAATCTATCCTGAATCCGGGCGCGAAAGTCGTTTCGGGCTTCAAGCCGATCATGCCGACTTTTGAAGGACAAGTTTCGGAAGAGGGACTCGTGTCCCTAGTCGCTTACATCAAGTCGCTTTCGCAGACCCAGCAAGGGACGCAGAAACAGAACGAGCCGGCGGCACCCGTTCCGGCCGGGAAGTAGAACGATTGGCGCGCAGAGAGCAATCTCTGCCAGGCACGCAACGGACGCGCTTTGAGCGCGTCGCCTAGAACCTGAGGGCGTAACAATGGCAACGACGGTACAACCAGTCGAGCAACAGAATTACCTGAACAGCAATTACGGTATCAAGTCCTGGCTGCTGACGACGGACCACAAGCGCATCGGCTTGCTCTACCTGATGTCTATCACGCTGTTCTTCTTCCTCGGCGGCTTCTTCGCGATGCTGATCCGCCTGGAGTTGCTGACGCCTGCAAGCGACCTGATGCAGTCGGACAACTACAACAAAGTATTCACCATGCATGGCATCATCATGGTGTTCCTCTTCCTGATCCCATCCATTCCGGCGGTCCTCGGTAATTTCCTGGTGCCGCTGATGGTGGGCGCGAAGGACCTCGCATTTCCCAAGATAAATCTAGCGAGCTGGTACCTATTCATGCTGGGCGGCGTGGTGGCGCTCTACGGTATGGTCACCGGCGGTGTGGATACGGGTTGGACCTTCTATACGCCTTTCAGTACCACGTACTCGAATACTAACGTGGTGACGGTGGCGATCGGAGTGTTCATCACGGGATTCTCGTCGATCTTTACCGGACTGAATATCATGGTGACCGTTCACCGCATGCGCGCGCCGGGCATGACCTGGGGACGTCTGCCGCTGTTCATCTGGTCGCATTATGCCACCAGCGTCATCATGGTTCTGGGCACGCCTGTCATCGCCATCACCCTGTTGCTGGTCGCGCTGGAGCGCTTGTTCCACATCGGCATCTTCAACTCGCAACTCGGTGGCGACCCGCTACTGTTCCAGCACCTGTTCTGGTTCTACTCGCATCCTGCCGTGTACATCATGATTCTGCCAAGCATGGCGGTGATCAGCGAAATTGTGGCCTGCTACTCGCGCAAGCGCATCTTTGGATACAACTTCGTCGCGCTCGCCAGCGTAGCCATTGCGGTGTTCGGTTTCCTGGTTTGGGCGCACCACATGTTCGTTGCCGGAATTTCGGTGTACGCGGCGATGATCTTCTCGCTGCTCAGCTTCCTGGTGGCGATCCCGTCCGCGGTGAAGGTGTTCAACTGGACAGCAACGCTCTACAAGGGTTCCGTGCACTTCGATACTCCGATGCTGTACGCATTCGGGTTCATCGGGCTATTTACGATCGGCGGCCTGACTGGATTGTTCCTGGCGTCGATCGGCATCGACGTTCACGTACACGATACTTACTTCGTCGTGGCGCATTTCCACTACATCATGGTGGGCGGTGCGGTCATGGGCTACCTGGGCGGACTGCACTTCTGGTGGCCGAAGATATCCGGCCGTTTGTATCCGGAAGGCTGGGCCAAATTGTCAGCGCTGCTGATCTTCGTCGGCTTCAACGTCACATTCTTCCCGCAGTTCTTACTTGGCTACCTGGGCATGCCTCGCCGCTATGCCGCATATCCCGAAGAGTTCCAGGTGTTGAACGTCTTGTCGACGGCAGGCGCTTCGATCCTGGCGGTCGGCTACGTGTTGCCGATGATCTATTTTGTATGGTCATTGCGTTACGGGAAGATCGCAGGTCCGAATCCGTGGAATGCAGCGGGACTCGAGTGGCGCACGTCTTCTCCACCGCCAACCTACAACTTTGAAGAAACGCCCATTGTGACCTGGGAAGCCTACAACTACGACGAGATCTCTGAGGAGAAGGGGGTGGAGGTTGCCGGCTAGCCATCCAGCCACGAATCAGCATCAACTTCAGCATCACTTCGCTGACATGGAACAGCAGCGTGAGACTGCCGCGTTTGGCATGTGGCTGTTCCTTGTCACCGAAATCATGTTCTTCGGCGGCATGTTCTGCGCATACCTGGTTTATCGCGTGTCGTACTTCGACGCGTTCGTCGCGGGCAGCCAGAAGATGAACATCACGCTTGGCGCGCTGAACACGGCTGTGCTCATCTGCAGTTCCGTAACGATGGTGCTCGGCGTACACGCGGCGAAAACCAACCGGCGGCGCGCGACTGTTCTGTTCCTGCTCCTCACGATCATGCTTGGATTGGTGTTCCTTGGCATCAAGGCCGTGGAGTACCACGAGCACTGGATTGCCGGTGAGTTTCCTGGGCCGAATTTCCATTTCGACGGCCCTGACCCACGGCATACGCAACTGTTCTTCTCCCTGTATTTCGCCATGACCGGCCTGCACGCGCTGCACATGATCATCGGCATCTGCGTCGTGGGAACAATCGCATACTTCGCGTGGAAAGGGCACTACTCGTCCGAGTTCCACACTCCGGTGGAGATCACCGGCCTGTACTGGCACTTTGTTGACGTGGTCTGGATCTACCTGTTCCCGCTGCTCTACTTGATCAGCCACAAGCATTGAGGGAAACGAATGTCTGAGCCTGTTGCAACTGTCAAAACGTTTATGGGCGTGTTCGTCACACTGCTCATCCTCACTGGCATCACGGTGGCCGTTTCGCTCATCAATCTCGGCCCTTTTAGCGCCGTCATCGCGTTAACCATAGCGACCATCAAAGCCTTGCTGGTCGTGTTGTTCTTCATGGAAGTACGCTACTCGCCGAAAATAACGATGGCCGTAATCATTGCGGGCATCTTCTGGCTCGGCATTCTCCTAGCGCTGAGTATGACGGACTATCTCAGTCGCGCGTGGGGGACTTACGGCCAGTAACGAACGCCGGCGGTCGCCAATCGGGGAGCCTTAGGGCTTCCTTCTTCTGCCGCCCTAATTGTCGCGCTGAATCTTCTTCCGGCAGTCTTTATCGAACTCCGCTGCCCACAATCGCTTCTACATCAACTGCGATATCAATTCAGTTCTTCTGCCTTCATTGTCTTCCTGAGCGCAGTCGCGCAATCGAAGGACCCTATGAAGGACCCTATGATCAGCACGAAGCTGGCAAAATGGATCCTTCGACTCGGGCTAACGCCCTCGCTCAGGAGGACGCATTTTTGCTGTAGCTCAGCGACTAAGCGACTAAGTAGCTCCGGCAATTGATGAGCCGCCAGCATCGCTCCGCCATTCCGCTGCCAACTGCGCATCAGACCGTACCATCTAGATAGATGAAGAACTCATTCAACGATGGCTAACGTCCTCACAAGCCGCGGAAACAAAGTTGCAATCGAGCAGATCGAGGTGGACGCATTCACCATCCCTACTGATCTTCCAGAATCGGATGGCACGCTCGAGTGGGATCGCACGACCCTTGTGGTGATACGTGCGAAAGCCGGGGGCGAGACCTCTCTCGGCTATGGGTATGCCGACCTTGCGACGGCCAAACTGATCGGAACGACACTCGCGCCTGTAGTTGAGGGGATGGATGCGATGTCTACAGAAGCGGCCTGGTGGGCCATGGTGCGCCGCATCAGGAACCTGGGACGTCCTGGCATCAGCAGCATGGCCATCTCGTGCGTAGATTCCGCGCTGTGGGATCTCAAGGCGCGCCTGCTCGGAGTCCCGTTAGTCACTTTGATTTGCGGGGCTGTGCGCTCCTCCGTACCGATTTATGGCAGCGGCGGATTCACCTCGTATTCCGACCAGCAGTTGCAAACGCAACTCGATGGCTGGGCCCAGCAGGGCATACGGATGGTGAAGATGAAGATTGGGCGCGATGCTGTCGCCGATGGAAATCGCGTCAGGAGTGCGCGGGCCGCCATTGGGCCAGACATCGAATTGTTCGTGGACGCCAATGGGGCCTACTCGCGCAAGCAGGCGATTGCTCAGGCGGAACGCTTCGCTGCCTTCGATGTGCGCTGGTTCGAAGAACCCGTTTCATCGGATGATCTTGAAGGATTGCGGCTGATTCGCGACCGCGCGCCGGCAGCTATGGACATCGCAGCTGGCGAATACGGCTACGACGCTTACTATTTCCGCCGCATGCTGGATGCCGGAGCCGTGGACGTTCTCCAGGCGGATGCGACGCGGTGCGGTGGCATTACGGGCTTCCTTCAAGCCTCCGCCTTGTGCGTAGCTCACGGCCTTGCTCTTTCGGCGCACACAGCGCCTGCTCTGCACACGCATCTCGGCTGCGCGCTCACGCCAGTGCGGCATCTCGAATATTTTCACGATCACGTCCGGATTGAGCAGATGTTGTTCGACGGCACTCCACGGCTCGTGAAAGGAGAGCTTGCGCCGGACATGTCACGCATTGGGCTTGGCCTGGAACTCAAGCGCGCCGATGCCGAGCGCTACGCTGCCTGACACTCTTCTCACGACTCTATGCCGATTTAGAAGGAGAGCGAATGTCCTCAGATCTGGTTTCCATCGCCAAGAACAACCTTAACCTTTCCCCCACGCCACCACCCACGCGATGGAGCGGCGTGGCAGGCGAACTCGCGCAGATGTTACTAAGCCGCGTTGAGGGAGAAGTTCGTTTCGACGATGGCAGCCGCGCGCTCTATGCGACGGATGGCTCGAACTATCGGCAGGTGCCAATCGGTGTGGTCGTGCCGCGCAGCACAGACGATGTGCTCGCGACTTTGGAAGCCTGCCGGAAAGTGGGTGCGCCCGTGCTGGCGCGAGGCGGAGGAACCAGTCTGGCGGGGCAGTGCTGCAACGTGGCAGTCGTAATGGACTTTAGTAAGTACATGAACCGCGTGCTTGAGATCAACGCAGCCGGCTCCTATGCGCGCGTGCAGCCCGGCGTTGTGCTCGACGACCTTCGCAAGCAAGCCACCCTCCACGGGCTGACATTTGGCCCCGATCCTGCGACGCACAACCATTGCACACTCGGCGGCATGATCGGCAACAACTCCTGCGGAGTGCACTCGGTGATGGCCGGGCGCACGTCTGACAACGTCGAAGACCTCGACATCGTTACCTACGACGGCCACCGAATGCGCGTGGGGCGCACGTCGGACGACGAACTCGAGAAGGTCATTCGCGAAGCTGGCCGTCGCGGAGACATTTACCGACGCCTCAAGGCGCTGCGCGACCGCTACGCGCAACTCGTGCGCGACCGCTATCCGAAGATTCCGCGACGTGTTTCCGGCTACAACCTCGACGAACTTCTTCCGGAGAACGGCTTCAACGTCGCGCGCGCTCTCGTCGGGTCGGAATGCACCTGCGTCATTGTGAATGAAGCCAAGCTGCGCCTGGTCAAGAACCCAGCCGTGCGCACGCTGGTTGTGCTCGGCTATCCGGACGTTTACTCGGCCGGAGATCACATTCCCGAGGTGATGAGCTTCGGGCCAATCGGTTGCGAGGGTATCGACGACCACCTGGTGAGCTACATCAAGAAGAAGAACATGCACATTCGCGACCTCGACCTGCTGCCGGAGGGAAACGGATGGTTGCTGGTTGAGTTCGGCGGGGACACCAGGGATGAATCGGACGACAAGGGCAGACGCATGATCGATGCCCTGCGCGGCAGCCCGAATGCGCCGAAGATGCAACTTTACGACGACAGGACAAAGGAGCAGATGATCTGGGAGATACGCGAGTCGGGCCTTGGTGCGACGGCGTTCGTCCCCGGAGAACCGGTCACATGGGAAGGATGGGAGGACTCGGCGGTTCCGCCCGATAAGGTCGGTGCTTACCTGCGCGACTTCCGCAAGTTGCTTGAGAAGCATGGCTATGGATGCGCACTCTACGGACACTTCGGCCAGGGCTGCATTCACACGCGCATCGACTTCGTCCTGAGCAGCGCGGACGGCATCGCGAACTACCGATCATTTGTCGAGGAGGCCGCCGACGTTGTGATCAGCTACGGAGGCTCGCTCAGTGGCGAACACGGGGACGGGCAGTCGCGCGCCGAACTGTTGCCCAAGATGTTTGGGCCGGAACTCATCGAAGCATTTCGCGAGTTCAAATCCATATGGGATCCGGAATGGAAGATGAATCCAGGGAAGGTGGTGAGCGCATATCGTCTCGACGACAATCTCCGGCTGGGCGAGCATTATCGCCCATGGGAGCCAAAGACTCACTTCCACTATCCCGAGGATCATGGGAGTTTCGCGAACGCGGCTCTGCGATGCGTAGGAGTCGGCGAGTGCCGTCGGCATGAGGGCAAGACCATGTGCCCGAGTTATCGCGCGACGCTGGAAGAGATGCATACGACGCGTGGTCGCGCGCACCTCCTCTTCGAAATGGTGAAGGGCGATGTGCTCCATGATGGCTGGCGCGATGAAAGCGTGCGTGAATCGCTCGACCTGTGCCTTGCCTGCAAGGGCTGTAAAGGCGATTGTCCGGTCAACGTGGATATGGCGACCTACAAGGCTGAGTTTCTCGCGCACTACTACGAGGGCCGCATCCGTCCGCGCCACGCTTATGCTTTCGGGAACGTGGATATTTGGGCCGCGCTTGCCTCGAACTTTGCGGGGATCGCAAACCTCGTGACGCAAACGCCTGGCCTGAGTGCGATTGCAAAGTTTGCTGCTGGAATGCCGCAGCAGCGTCAAATCCCCGCCTTCGCTCCGGTCACGTTTAAGAAGTGGTTTCGTGAACGTCCAGTGCGAAACGGCAGTCGCCCAAAAGTTCTCCTGTGGCCGGATACCTTCAACAACTACTTCCTGCCGCACACATCGAGGGCAGCTGTCGAAGTGCTTGAGGCTGCCGGGTTCCAGGTCGTTGTGCCGCAGGAGCGACTCTGTTGCGGACGGCCGCTCTACGATTTTGGAATGCTCGATCGCGCGAAGCGCTTGATCCGCCGAACGCTCGACGTCCTGGGCGACGCAATCGATTCCGGCATTCCCGTCGTCGGACTTGAGCCGAGTTGCGTGGCGGTCTTCCGCGATGAGATGCCGAACCTGTTTCCCAACGACGAGCACGCGAAGCGGCTGCACGACCAGACATATATCTTCAGCGACTTCCTGGAGCAGCACGCGAAAGACTTCGCACCGCCGCCGTTACATCGGAAGGCCATCGTGCAGGGTCACTGTCATCACAAGGCCCTGTTCCGCATGGATACAGAAGAGGCCGCGCTGAAGAGAGCCGGGCTGGATTGTGAAATACCCAATAATGGTTGCTGCGGTCTGGCAGGCTCGTTCGGCTTCGAGAAAGACAAGTACGACGTTTCGATGAAGATTGCAGAGATCGAGCTGAAGCCGCTGCTCGAACGCGCCACGCCGGAGACCATCATCGTGGCCGATGGTTTCAGTTGCCGCGAACAGATTGCGCAAACCTCCGACCGGCACGCGCTACACCTGGCGGAGGTCATGCAGATGGCATTACACGGCGAGCAATCTGTTCCGAAGCAATTCCCAGAGCAGGAGATCGTCGCCGTCCAGGAGCGAGAGCGGAAGCTGTCCATCTTGCGGGTTACGTTGCGGGCTGCGGCCGGACTGGCGGTGATTGCGGGTGGCGCGCTCATCTGGGCGATGAGGCGCAAGTGAGCGACGACGGCAAAGCCGTGACTAACCCGGAGCGTATCGCGCTCCTGCAACAACATTTGAAGGAGAACGAGCTCGACGCGCTGATTTGCGCGCTACCTGCACACGTTCTCATGATGACTGGCTACTGGCCGGTTGTGGGTAAGAGCATCGCTGTTGTAACCACCGAAGGCGAAGTGGCAATTCTCGCGCCAGAAGACGAAGAAGAACTGACGGCCGTAGGGTGGGCGACTGCGATTGAAACATATCCTCCGAACTCACTAGAGCGTCTGACGACGCCGGTGGAGTCTGCCGCCGAAGGGCTGCGCCGGTTGGCGCGGAAGCTAAAGGTACACTGCGCACGCATAGGTTATGAGTTCGGACCCGCGTCAGAGCCGGCCTCCTATGCGGCGATGAATATCTTCGGCTGCAGCATGGTCAACCTGCTACGTACGGCGGCACCCTCGGCGGCGCTCGCGCCCGCCGACGACATTCTTCAGCGCCTGACAACGACGAAAACGCCGCTCGAAATTGCGCGGATTCGGCGCTCGTGCAGCATCGCCCAGAGCGCCTTCGCGAAGGGACGCGAGCACCTGCGCGCAGGCATGGATGAGCAGCAGATAGCTGTGCTGTTCCGGGCCGGCCTGAGCACTGGTTCCATCGCTAGCTCGGGGGTACAACGCGCCGACGGCTTCGCCTATTGCATGAGTGGACCCAACTCGGCGAAGGCGTTCGGAGCGTATGCGCGTTCGCGTTATCGACACCTGGAGCCTGGGGATTTCGTTCTGCTGCACTGCAATTCGTACGCAGACGGCTACTGGACGGACATTACGCGCACTTATGTTCTTGGCAAGCCCGATGAGCGTCAGCAGGTTCTATACGAGGCAGTAATGCAGGCTCATGCGGCGGCCCTGCGGGAGGTTCGTTCCGGCGCGAAGACTGCCGACGTGGACCACGCGGCACGCGAGGTGTTGCGACAGCGGGGGCTGGCTGACGCCTTCAAGCACAGCACAGGGCACGGTGTCGGATTCGCTGCCATTTCGGCCAACGCACATCCCCGCCTGCACCCGTCCTCGCAGGAAACGCTTGCAGCAGGCATGGTGTTCAACATTGAGCCTGCCGTATACATCGACGGTTATGGCGGAATCCGCCACTGCGACATGGTGGCAATCACGGATGCCGGGACGGAGATCCTGACTCCGTTCCACGCAAGCCTGCCTGAGCTGACGATTCATTAGCGACGCTATACCTATTGTCGCCATGTTAATTATTGGTTAAAAAGCGGCGGCAGAGAGCAGTCAGCCAATGCTTTGTACCCGGCGTGCGGCTACAATACCCGTGTGAAGTCCACGATATTCGTGGTTGAAGACGACGCCGACATAGCCCGTCTCATACGCCATAACCTCGAGGGCGCCGGTTTCCTCGTGCGCTCGTTCTCGGCTTTGACCAGTGTCGTCCTGGAAGCCGAGAAAGACCCGCCTTCGTTATTTCTTCTGGACATCATGGTTCCCGGCGGAGACGGCTTCGAGCTTTGCCGCCGTATACGGCAGACGCAATCCATCGCGATGACGCCGGTCATTTTCCTGACTGCAAAGACAGGCGAAAGCGACCGTGTGCTCGGCCTCGAACTCGGCGCAGACGATTACATCAGCAAACCTTTCAGCCCTCGCGAACTGGTGGCGCGCATCAAGGCCGTACTGCGCCGGTTCGAGCGCCCACTGCCGCCGCAAATCGTGGAAGCCGGTGACATCAACATCGACACCGGAGCCATGATCCTGACCGTCCGCGGCAAGCAGGTGCCAACGACTGCGACCGAATTCCGGCTGCTTGATTACCTGGCGCGGCATCCGGGACGCGTCTTTACGCGCGACCAGTTGCTCGATGCCGTCTGGCGCGATACTGCGTACGTGACGCCGCGTTCGGTGGACGTTTACGTGCGGCGCATTCGCGAGAAGATCGAGCGCGATCCAGAGAATCCAAGGTTTCTGAAGACCGTCCGCGGGGCAGGCTACCGCTTTGAGGCACCGAAGTGAGAAGCCGAATCTTCTTCAAAACGCTTGCGGCGTTCGTGCTGGTCATCGCGGCCGCGACCTTGACGCTCGACATCAGTATCCGCCGTGCGTGGGAAGAGTCGCTCTACTCTGAGATTGAACGCTCGCTTCGCGAGAAGACGCTGATGTTTGCCGGCAGCGTCCAGGCCGACTCGCAACACGCCGTACAGAAGACCACAGCCGAGACCGCGAAAGCGGCAGATGCGCGCGCCACCGTCATCGATTCCACCGGGCGGGTGCTTGCCGACTCGGAAGCCGATCCTGCGCACATGGAAAACCACAGTACGCGTCCGGAGTTTGCGGAGGCGCTTCGCGGCCGTGTCGGGATATCCACGCGCGGAAGTCATACGATCGGCATCGACTTCCTCTACATCGCGGCTCCGGTGAATGGCGGTGCCGTGAGGCTGGCGTACCCGCTGCAATCGATAGCTGCAACGACGCGAAAGATTCGACGCACACTGCTGTTCAGTTCGATTCTGGCCATCCTGCTCGCGATGCTGCTCGCCGCAATCGCGGCCCAGAGCATCACACGACGCCTGCAGAGCATTGTTCGTTTCGCCGAAACGGTTGCCGAGGGAGATCTCTCTGCGCGCCTGGACGAGCGCTCGTCAGATGAGATCGCGCAGGTCGCTAAAGTGCTGGACGCGACTGCACACAAACTTGAGGAAAGCTTTGCCGCCGTGGAAACCAGCCGGCGTGAACTCGAAGCCGTTCTCAATGGTATGCAGGAAGCCGTGATCGCCGTCGGGGCCGACACTCGCGTGAAATGGGCGAACCAGCGTATGGAACGGCTGCTCGGCGTTCGTCAAGACTCCGCGCTGGTTGAGACCGTGCGCGATCCAGAATTGCTGGCGACGGTGCGCACTGCGATGACGACGCGTGCTGTGTGTTCGGCGCGCGCAACCAGCATCGTTCCGGGGCGCATGTTCCAGGTGACTGCGGCACCCATGCCGGCAGGCGGGGCCGTCGCGGTATTGCACGACTTGACCGATATTGAACGCGTGGAGAAGACCAGGCGTGATTTCATCGCCAACGTCTCCCACGAATTGCGTACTCCGCTCACTTCCATCCAGGGTTACGCAGAAACTTTGCTGGATGGACCCCCGGAGTCGGGTTCGCGTGAGTTTCTTGAGATCATCCGCAAGAACGCTGCTCGCATGACTCGTTTAACCGAGGACCTGCTGGTGCTGGCGCGCGTGGAATCCGGCGAGCAGCACTTCGATTTGAAGCCGCTGGCCCCAAGCGAACTTCTGCGCGATGCGCAGCAGAACTTTTCCGAGACGGGCGCGAGTGCAGTCTTGCTGGAGATCGACGATCGATCGACGAGACTGGTGGGCGTGGATCGCGACGCCATCTTCCAGGTCTTTACGAATCTTATCGACAACGCTTTGAAGTATGCCGCTTCGGGTGGCCGCATCGTCATCGGCGCGAGGGATGTGGAAGCTGGAGTTGAATTCTTCGTGCGCGACTTCGGGCCGGGCATCTCGTCCGAGCACCTGTCGCGCCTCTTCGAGCGCTTCTATCGCGTGGACACGGCCCGCTCGCGCGAGAGCGGTGGTACCGGTCTTGGGCTGGCAATTGCAAAACATATCGTGCTGGCGCACGGCGGGACGATTCGGGTCGAAAGCGAATTGCACCACGGCTCAACGTTCGCGTTCATGCTACGGACGGCGGAAGCCACGGCGCACGCCTGAGTTTTTACATAATGTTAATCTGCCTCTAACCTGTCCGTAACCGGCTCCCTCTTAAGCTGGGTGCAGTGGAATCGGGGTTAGTATGAATGCGGCGGCAATCATGAATAGCAACAGATCGCACCTGGTGGAATTGACGTTGGAGGCATTTCGCCTGGCTCATGAGGCGGCTACCGCTGCCGCCCAGGGTATCGCAACGGGCAACAAAGAACTGCTCGCCTCTGTGCGCAAGTATGAGCGCGACCTCGACGGGCTGGACCGCGATGTTGATGATCTGGTCACCACAACCATCACTCAGGTCAGCGCGCCGGAAGCCCACGAATTACTTGCTTGCATGAAATTTGTCATCGCGTTGGAACGTATCGGCGATCTTCTGCTGAGCTTCGCGAATCGTGCTGATTCGGTGGCACAGCGGATCGATCGTCAGGATGCGGAGGACCTGGCGCGGATGGCCTCGCGGCTTGAGCACATGGTCGCCACCGTGCAGAGTGCGTTTAGCAATCGCAGCCTGGACGCTGCGGTGGATGTGTTACGCTCCGACTCCGAACTTGATCGCCTTCGCAATCTGATAGTTCTGCGGCATCTCGAGCCTGCGACGGACGATACGCGCCAGGAGAGCTTCCACGTTGTTTTCATGGCGCAGGAGCTTGAGCGCGCAGGCGACCATACGAAGAACATGGCGGAAGAAGTTTGCCACCTCGTCAGCGGACACACCGTCCGGCACGTCCTCCGTAGCTACGACCGTCCTGTCGAGCAGATGTTTATTGAGCACCTGCGCCGGCAACAGGGCGAGCACTCCCGCTGAGGTCCGGAGCCGGGAACTGCAAATTCACCGTGTGTTCATATCCATGTAACAATCCCGCGCTTAAATAGTAAGTGCGGGAGGTAGTTATGAATGCTGTTTCATTCATCTCCGCTGCTCCGCAAGGTACTTTTAAGGAACCCCCGGCAAGCACCTACGGCGTTTCTGTCCCGGTATTCCCGGCCGACGTCCTCTTCGTGATTGCAGTCGTGGCTCTGGTTTACTTTGCTCTGATTTTCGTGTGGCATTGCCCCAGCCCGCGCCACACGCTGATGCTAGACCTGATCGGTGTCAAAGAGCTGACTCGAGTTGAGCCGATCGCTCCACCGACTGAGATTGAACCACGGCGGAGAGCGCGTGCCTGACTGGCGTGGGCGCCAGTTCCGGAAGCTGTGCTGCTACGAACGGGATTCGTTTCATCTCACGCGCCGATAGCAGTACCAGTGACAATCGGGCGCGCCATCGCGTAGCGCGTTCCCCGCATGTAACATGAATTTCACTTCCTTGTAACTCTGCTGTAACACACCGCAGCTACTAATTGACTCAGCAGAGATCAAGGAGGATTGACGAGTGATTCGCTCTTTCAAGTTAATGCTGTTCATGGCGCTGTTGGCCACGCTGGCATCCGCGCAGACCACGTTGAATGGCGCCGGCGCCACCTTCCCGTATCCGATGTACTCCAAGTGGTTCAGCGAGTACCACAAGAAGAACCCCAACGTTCAGATCAATTATCAGTCGATTGGCAGCGGCGGCGGTATCCGCCAGGTGCTGGCCGGAACCGTTGAGTTTGGCGCCAGCGATGGTCCCATGACGGACGAACAACTCTCGCAGGCGAAGACGAAAATCCTGCATATCCCGACTGTGCTCGGCTCCGTCGTTCCGGCCTACAACGTGCCCGGCGTGAGTGCGGAACTGAAGTTCACGCCCGAAGTGCTCGCCGGAATTTTCATGGGCCGCATCACAAGCTGGAACGATCCGCAGATTGCGAAAGCGAATCCCGGCGTCAACCTGCCCGCCCAATCAATCATCGTGGTGCATCGCTCGGATGGCAGTGGCACAACCTTCATTTTTACCGACTACCTCTCCAGCGTGAGTCCGGAGTGGAAGAGCTCGGCCGGCAAGGGCACCAGCGTGAAGTGGCCTGTTGGAATGGGCGCGAAAGGCAATGAAGGTGTCGCAGGCATGATCCGGCAGCTACAGGGTTCCATCGGCTACATCGAACTGATCTACGCCGTTCAAAACAAAATTCCGTACGGCACCGTTAAGAACAAGGCGGGAAGCTTCGTAAAGGCCACACTGGAAAGCACCACGGCAGCAGCGGCTTCCGCCAAGATGCCAGCCGACTTCCGCGTGTCCATCGTGAACGCTCCCGGAAAGGACGCTTACCCGATTGCCAGTTTCACCTGGCTGCTTGTTTCTGCACAGTCCAAAGACGCGGGGAAGGGCAAGATCATGAGCGAGTTCCTGAATTGGATGTTGGACGAAGGACAGAAAATGACGCCGCAGTTGACCTATGCACCGCTGCCGAAAGACGTGATCGAAAAGGTTCGCGCAACGGTGAAGCAGGTTCGGTAAGCCGCACGCCAAGTGGCGGGCACACGTAGGCAACGGTTTCTTAAGCAGTTCTGAAGAGAGGAAAGTCACGAGATGATGCCAGCGTTGAAGAAGACTGCGGTGCTGCTACTGATGTGCGCCACGGCATTCGCGCAGACCAACCCGACGACAGGTGCGAATGCGAAGAAGACGACGCAGCGCACAACCAGAAAGGTGGCTGCGCCAGCCGTCACTGCGGAAGACGTGAAGGCCCTGCGCGACGCGCTTGCCGCACAACAGCAGCAGATTGAGATGTTGCGGCAGGAGATGCAGCGCCGCGACCAGCAGTTCCAGGATGCACAGCGTCAGGTTGCTGAGGCGCAGAGTGCCGCGCGCGATGCGCAGACCAAGGCCGCGGCCGTGGAAAACTCCGCCACCGAGCAGAAACCCGCTTTCACCCAGTTGCAGAGCGACATGGCGGACGTGAAGACCACGCTGACCAATAGTGCAACCAGCACGCAGGATGACCAGAAAAAGGTTAGCGAACTCGCAAGCACGCTCGGCCGCTTCCGCTGGACGGGCGACGTTCGTGTTCGTTACGAGAATTTCCTGCAGGATGGGACCGCTGACCGCCATCGTCCTCGAGTTCGCCTGCGTCTCGGCGTAGAAGGAAAGCTGAACCAGGACTTCCTTGCCGGTATTGCGATTGCCTCCGGTGCAACGAATGATCCGACCTCAACGAACTCGACTCTCGGCGACGCCTTCCAGCGCAAGCCGGTGTCGCTTGACCGCGGTTACATTACCTACAACCCGGTCGCGCACAAGTGGCTGTCGTTGACAGGCGGGAAGTTCGCTTACACCTGGACCCGCACAAACGCGAGCCTCGACCCCGATATCAACCCCGAAGGTTTCAGCGAGAAACTTTCGTTCGACATCAAGAACCCGGTCGTCAAGAACCTCACCGTGACCGGTATGCAATTGCTCTTGAACGAAGTTAACAATACGAAGAACAACTTCACCTCGACCCTGCCATCGGGCTTCCCGACTTTCAGTAACGACTCGTGGGCGGTAGGCGGCAGCATCTCCTCGAAGTTGCAGATTGGAAGCTTCTGGTCGATGACGCCGTCGTACACCATCCTGAACTTCCGCAACCCTGACTCGCTCGTGAACGGTTTTGCCAGCCTGGTGAACGGCGGTAACTCTCTGGACTTCAGCAAGCTTGCTACTCCAACCGCGGTGAACACGACCGGCTTCGCCCCGAACGGCATGACCAATGCGATCTGCACCAAAACGGTTGGCACGACCCTGCTGCCACGGTTCTGCTCGCAATTCCTGTATTCGGACATCATCGTGGCGAACGTCTTCAAGACGCCCATGGAGAAGATGCCCTTCAACCTGACGGGCGAATATTTGAAGAACCTGAACGCCGCTAGCGACAACTCGCACCTGTACTTCGTGGAAGCCAGCCTGGGCCAGACGAAGAACAAGAACGACGTGCAGTTCGGATATTCGTTCACCCGCTCGGAGCAGGATGCGGTAATCGCCTCATTCGTGGAGAGCGATCAGCGCTTCCCGACAAACGTGTTGCAGCACCGCATCTTCGGTTCATGGAAGGTTGCGCCGAACACTACTCTCGGCTACACGCAGTGGATCGGCCGCGCACTCAGCACCACGCTGGCTAATACTTCGGCATTCGGTTTTGCCGGCGGCAAGCCCTACGGCTTCTCTTCACTTACAGTCCCCGGTGGTCACGAGCCGTTCCTCAAGCGTGGCCAACTAGACCTGATCTACTCGTTCTGAAGTTTTCCGGGACTCCCCAACCAGGGTGTCCCGTTTGTGCAAGCCTCCGGCGTAGCCAAAACAGACTGCGCCGGGAACAAGAGAATCGAATGGCCTGCTGCCGCACTCACGGATTAAGGTGCAGCAGGCCATTTCATCTTGGGATTTCACAGTCCTGTAACAATGTTTTGTTAGCGTTGAAGGGTGAACTTCAGTAAGTCCAACACAGAGCATTCATTCCCGCGGCCGGTGCCGCCTGTGCAGACGAGTTCTCCAGTGCCGAACCTGGAGAATGTGCCACGGCCGGTCATGCGCGCGCGGCGGCTTCTGCTCACAACCAGCCGTTCCAGCCGAATTGCCGATAACGCCTTCAAGTACGCCATGCTGGCATGTTCGCTCTCGGTGCTCGCCATAGTCGTTCTTGTGTTGCTCGAACTCTATTCCCAGTCGAAGCCATCGCTGCTGCAATTCGGGTTCAAGTTCTTCACCGGCACCAACTGGGATCCGGTTTCCGGCGAATTCGGCGCGCTGCCCTTCCTTTACGGAACAATCGTTTCTTCGCTCCTCGCGCTGTTCTTAGCCGTACCGCTTTCAGTTGGTGTCGCTGTCTTCATCACCGAGATGTGCCCGCGGTCAGTTCGCGGCATTTTCTCCTTCATGGTCGAGTTGCTGGCGGCGATTCCAAGCGTTATCTATGGTCTTTGGGCGATCTTCGTTCTTGCCCCTCTTCTGCGTGAACGTGTGCAGCCTGCGCTGGCGCGCACGCTGGGCTGGACAGGCCTGTTCGACGGACCGGCTTACGGCATTGGCATGTTGGCCGCCGGAATCGTGCTTGCCATCATGATTGTCCCCATCATCTCTTCCATTACTCGCGAGGTGCTGGTCGCTGTTCCGCAGCATCAGCGCGAAGCGGCGCTGGCGCTTGGCGCCACGCGTTGGGAGATGATTCGCATCGGCGTCCTGCGCAATGCTCGTGCCGGCGTTCTCGGAGCCATCATCCTCGGCCTGGGACGCGCGCTCGGCGAAACCATGGCTGTAACAATGGTCATCGGCAATAGGCCGGAGATTGCGAAGTCGCTCTTCGCGCCTGGATACACAATGGCCAGTGTTATCGCCAATGAATTCAGCGAAGCTACCGATGACCTTTACCTGAGTGCGCTAGTCGAGATTGGGCTCGCGCTGCTGATCGTGACGCTCATCGTGAACGGCCTGGCGCGCCTGCTGGTCTGGTCGATAACTCGCGGAACGCCTGCGGGGGTCCATGCACAATAACGCCGCACCCATGCGGAATGTCGGAATCTTCCGCAAACTGAAAGACCACATTGCGACTTTTGCCGCCGCACTCGCTGCCATTCTGGTGCTTGCGCCTCTCGTGTCAGTCTTCGCATATCTGGTTTACAAGGGCATAGGCTCCATCAACATAGAGTTCCTGACGCACACCCCGCAACCGGTTGGTGAACTCGGCGGAGGCATGGCGAACGCCATCGTCGGTTCAGGACTGATTCTTGGGATTGCCAGCCTTATCGGCGTGCCGCTGGGCATCGGCGCGGGCGTCTATCTCGCCGAGTACGGTCGTAATCGATATTCGAACTACGTTCGGTTCACGGCTGACGTGCTCAACGGCGTACCTTCCATCGTGATCGGAATAGCGGTCTATTCACTCGTGGTGCTCAGGCAGGGACATTTCTCGGCTTTCTCTGGAGGAATAGCGCTGGCCATCATGATGGTGCCGACGATTGCGCGCACGACCGAAGAAATGTTGCTGATGGTGCCGCTCAGTGTTCGCGAAGCTGCACTCGGCCTGGGCATTCCACAGTGGCGCAGCACGGTTTCGATTTCATTGCGCACGGCGGCTTCCGGGGTTATCACTGGAGTCATGCTGGCCTTCGCGCGTGTCGCCGGCGAGACTGCGCCGCTGTTGTTTACCGCTTTCGGCAACCAGTTCTGGAGTCTGAAGCCGAATCAGCCCACCGCCGCTTTGCCATTACAGATCTTCACGTACGCCATTTCGCCGTTCGATGAATGGCATCGGCAGGCCTGGGCGGGAGCTCTCGTGCTCATCGCGCTCATAGTTGGCACGGTGGCAATAGTGCGTCTGGTCGCCAGTCGCGGCATGATGCGGCACTCTGCGTAGATCAAAAACGAGCTGCCCGAAGGGTAGCGGAATCTTAAGGAGCCCATCGGAATGGGTGTAGGAATAGAGGTGAATAGCCTCAACGCCTGGTTCGGCAAGAGCCAGGTGCTGCAACAGATCGACATGCACGTTGAGCCGAACAAGGTAACGGCCATCATCGGACCGTCCGGCTGCGGCAAGTCCACGTTTATTCGCTGCCTCAATCGCATGCACGAAACAATCGCGGGAGCGCGGGTTGATGGCAAGGTTCGTGTCGGCGAGATCGACGTTTACGGTAACGGAACCGCCGCTGTCGACGTGCGACGACGCATTGGCATGGTATTCCAGAAGCCGAATCCGTTTCCAAGCATGTCGATTTACGACAACGTAGCCGCCGGACTGAAACTGAACGGCTACCGCAATCGGCAGGCTACCGACGAAGTCGTGAAACACTCGCTGGAGATGGCGGCGTTGTGGGACGAAGTGAAAGACTACCTTCGCAAGAAGTCAGGTGCCAGCCTGTCGGGCGGCCAGCAGCAGCGCCTGTGCATCGCACGCGCCCTGGCCGTGGAGCCGGAAGTTTTATTGATGGACGAACCCGCCTCGGCGCTCGATCCGATCTCGACCGGTAAAATTGAAGAACTCATCTTCCAATTGAAAGAGCAGTACACGGTCGTTATCGTCACCCACAACATGCAGCAAGCGGCACGAGTGGCTGACCAAACCGGCTTCTTCCTAATGGGGAAGCTCATCGAGTTCGATAAGACTGAAAAGATATTCACCACTCCGTCCGACAAGCGCACGGAAGACTACATCACTGGCAGGTTTGGATGATTTTACGAAGCCGTTTTCAGCAAGGGCTGGCTGACTTGAAACAGAAGCTGCTGAACATGGGCGGCATGGCGGAGCACGCCGTGGAGCGCGCCACCGAAGGCTACCAGAAGCGCGACTCGAAACCGTGCCAGGTGGTGTTCGAGCGCGAGAAAGCCATCAACAGTATCGAACGCGAGATCGACGAACTTGCTATCGACCTGCTCGCGATGCAGCAGCCCATGGCCTCCGATCTGCGTTTCATCGTCGCCGTACTCAAAATCAATGCCGATCTGGAGCGCGTCGGCGACCAGGCCGTGAACATCGCGCAGCGCACGCTCGATATGTTGCAACAGCCGCCGGTAGATATTCCGGTGGACATCGCGCGCATGGCCGGCACGGTGAGCACCATGGTGCAGCGCGCATTGGAATCCTTCATCGACGCCAAGGACGAACTGGCGCAGGCCGTGCTGGAGATGGACAACATCGTCGACCGCATGAAGGACGAGGCTTTTATCGCACTGGTACACCGGATGAAAGAAGACCCGGAACACACGCAGCAGTATCTCGATGCGCTGCTGATCACGCGCAATCTCGAGCGTGTGGCCGACCACGCCACCAATATCGCGGAAGACGTTATCTTCTGGGTGCGCGGCGCTGACGTACGTCACAGTGCGCCGCAAGACCGGACGGAAATTGGCGGTGTTATTCCAAAACGCGAGCAGTAGCGGCGAGAAAAGTTTTCGTCGACGATGTTTGGGGGAGAGACGATTGTCTCCCCCAGAAGCATTTCAGCAGCCTGTCAGTTGTGGATAGGGCTTACTACTAACAATGCTTTCAGGTTCTCGCATTGCGGGGCTGAACGATACACGCTGCAACCATAACAATCCTTCACTTCGCCGGGACGGCAGCACACGCGATTCGTCCAGCACGGAGCCGTTGAATCTTTCACGATCGGGCAGTTGCCATTCTTTTCGAAGCCGCATTGCCGCATCTCCCAGCACGGCAGCAATGCGAGCAGATGACGAATTCCGGCAAAGTTCAGGCGTGCCTCGCGCACCAATCGCAACACGGTTGCGATCCAGACATAATCCTGTTCGGTGAAATAGCGTGTCCCCTTCTGAGATTTGATGGGAATCAGCAATCCTTCGCGTTCGTACAAACGCAACAGATCCACCGAGATATTGAAATGACGCGCAACCGCGCCGATCTTGATTCTTAACCCTGCTTGCGGGATGGCGTTTGTAGTCTCGTCTTCGACTCGCATAAGGACCTCAAAAAAAGAGCGTAGATTCTCGAAATGCCGTGCATCTCCATTAGCGCAATTCTTTAGCCAATACTCTGGAATTAAACGTGCTTGTTTCACCCCTGCGTTCAATTACTTAGGGCTCATGTTCTCATGATTTCTTGAGTTGCAGGTCGAGAAACGGGGCAAATCTCGCACCGCCGGGCGTGATTTCCCGCATAACATGACGCAAATCTGCGCACGAGCAAGTCAGGTTACTCGGAGCCGCGTTGTTGATACGATGTCGCCCCCAGAGGTGACGTATGACACAGACGTTTTGGCCGTCTACGCGTCATCTTCAAAAGGTTGTAGACAAATAGGTTTTAGAGTGGAACGTTTCCGCAAGTGAGGACGAAGATGCCTACTCCCGCCATCGAGTGCTCCGGCACCGCCATCGCCAATTTCCAGCAGTTACGCATACGCGCACAGGCCGCGGGCCCCAAGCGAGTAGGTGTCGTCGTGGCCGATGACGAAGTCGCGCTGCTTGCAGCCGCAAGCGCCGCGGACCAGGGCATCGCCGTAGCGGTTTTGTTCGGAGACGAGTCACGCATACGGGCCAAACTCGTGCAGGTGGGCACGCCTCAGTTGCTCGACAAAGCTCAGTTCATCCATGCACCTGAGCCAGCTCTTGCCGCGAACGCCGCCTCGCAGATGGCGCGTGATGGCAAGGTGGACATTCTGCTCAAAGGACACTTGCGCACGGACGAACTTCTGCGGGCAGCGCTCGATAAGCAGAACGGACTTCGCACTGGCCGCCTGCTCAGCGACGTGCTGCTCTACGAAGACACGCTTTCTGGAGAGACGCGCCTTGTGGGCATGAGCGATGGAGGCATGAACGTCGCGCCAACGCTCGAACAAAAGAAGCAGATCGTCCTGAACGCTGTCACGGTGATGCACGCCCTTGGGATTGCGCGGCCGAAGATTGCAATCATGAGCGCCACCGAGGTTGTCACGGACTCTGTGCCTTCCACCATTGACGCCAAACTGCTCAGCGAGCTGGGCACCAGCGGCGAATTCGGCGAGGCGGACGTGTATGGACCGCTCGCGCTGGACAATGCATTGCTCGAATCGGCGGCGAAAGCCAAAGGTATTACCAACCCCGTCGCGGGCCACGCCGATTGCATGATCGTGTCCAACATCGAAGCCGGCAACCTGCTAGGCAAAGCCGTTAAATATCTCGGGAGATCGCAATGTGCGCACGTCATTGTTGGCGCGCGCGTCCCGATCCTCATTCCTTCGCGGGTAGAGAGCGTGGACGATAAGTTGAACTCGGTCGCATTGGGGGTACTGGCTCATGGAGCGTAAAGCGCCGTCGCACATTGCCGTGTCAAGCGTTGTCGCGTCGAACGTTGTCGTCATCAATCCCGGCTCCACATCCACCAAGTTCGCACTTTACGCGGGCGATCAGCCGGTCTTCACGCAGACGCTGCGGCACAGTGATGAAGAAATGGCGTGTTTCAAGGGTCGCGCAATTCTGGAGCAAAGCGACTTCCGCCGGCGTCTGATCGAGGCCGAACTTGAACAGCGCGGATTCAAGCTGTCGCAGATCGACGCCGTCGCCGGACGCGGCGGCTTGCTGAAGCCGCTCGCCAGCGGAACCTATCGCGTGAATGATGTGATGCTCGAGGAGTTGCGCCGCGCCGAACGCGGCGAGCACGCATCCAACCTCGGCGCGGTCATCGCGAAGGGTATTGCCGATGATGCCGGAGTCGATGCGTACGTCGTGGATCCCGTCAGCGTGGATGAGTGGCCGGAGAAGGCGCGCCTTTCGGGCTCGGCGCAACTCGAGCGCCAATGCCTCTCTCATGCGCTGAATACCAAGGCCGTGGCAAAGCGCTACGCACGCGAGCGTGGCGTCGCCTACTCCGCCCTGCGCTTGGTCGTTGCGCACGTTGGCAGCGGCATCTCCGTCTCTGCGCATGAAGATGGCCGGATGATCGACGTCACCAACTCGCGAGAAGAAGGCGCATTCTCCACCGAGCGTGCCGGAACCGTACCGGCCATGAAGCTGGTCGAGCTGTGTTTCTCAGGCAAACACACGTACAAGCAGATCGAGGCCATGCTCTTCCGCGAAGGCGGATTCTACTCGTACCTGGGCACCAAGGACTTGGTCGAGGTCGAACGCCGCATCAGCGCTGGGGGCGAGCACGCCGAGCTGGTCTTCGATGCCATGGTGTACCAGATCGCAAAAGAGATTGGCGCTATGTCAGCGGCTTTGCGCGGACGCCTCGACGCCATCCTGCTCACCGGCGGCATGGCGCATTCTGAAAAGCTTGTTGCCGCACTCAAGGCGCACGTTGAATGGATCGCGCCCGTACTTGTGTATCCGGGCGAAGACGAGTTGCAGGCGCTGGCAGAAGGTGTGTTGCGCGTCCTGCGCGGCGAGGAAGCGGGGCACGAGTACGGATCGCAAGTTGCAGCGATAGTGACCCTCTGAATCACACGGCGCGTACGACGGTTTAACTTTATCTGCTTCGCTACTGATGTAAGCAGTTGTGGCCTACATCTCAAATTCCGCTATGAGCGGGAGATGGTCGCTCGCGATCAGCGCCGTGCGCGAGCGATGCATGTAGAAGCGCTTAAGCTTAAGCTGGCCGTCGTAGTAGACATGATCGAGATGCAGCACTGGAGCGAAGCCAGGATAGCTGCGTACGCGCCATTGCCGTGGCGTAAGCTCTGCGCTGGCGAAGTTCGCGCCGAGCATCTTGGTCGCCAACCCGCGCGTCCACTCGTTGAAGTCGCCTAATATGATTCGCGGCCCTTGCATATCGGGTGCCAGCAGAACCTCCGGGCTTAGCATCAAACGCGCCTGTGCGCGCCGCTCCATGAATCCCGTTCCCAGGTGTACGTTGAGGAGGTGAAGCAGGCGTCCGTTCGGCAGTCGCACATCCGTGCGCAGGCAGCCGCGCCGCTCCCGTATGGAGTGTGACAGGTCGTAGTTCTGCGAATGAACAATCTTTAGCCTGCTGGCCGTCGCATTCCCGTACACGCCTGTGAGGATTTTCCTGTTCTCGCCGAAGCAGAAATCTTTCATGCCGAGCTGCCCCGCGATGAATGCGAGTTGGTCATGCTCCGCCACGCAGTCGTGCACGCGCACGACTTCCTGCATGGCGACGATGTCAGCTCCGGTCTGGCGGATTGCATCGGCAACGCGCGACGGGACGACGCGCTGATCCAGGCCGCGGCACTTGTGAATGTTGTAGGTGACAATGCGGATCATGCCGTTGGGCATCATTGCTGGCGTTTATGCACTAAGCTGGTTGAGCCGGCGACCGGCCACAATCCATCCACGATCAGCGACTTGGTACGGATCATCGAAGGCTCGTAGTGATAGATGCGCGCGCCGGCCTCAAGTAGCACTCCGAACAGGCGGCTTGAGCTGCCCGTCAATGCAGCCGAAAGTCTCCGGAGAGCAGAACATTCGGCCATAGCATGGCCAAAGAAAAAACATATGGGCAGATCGGCAGGCCCAGTGCTCCCGTCTCTTGAAGCAGTCAGCCGATCTGCCCGCCCCACCTCCGCCATAGTGGTGGGGAATCCTGTCGCATCAGTGCGCGGCGATCTTTAGCCGCACTGACTCAGTCTCCTCTTCAGTGAAAACTGCTGGACACCTTCGGGTGCCAGTCGCGCAGCTTGTGCGTGCGCCTCGATTTTCCGAACAAGGTCTCGCATCATCGGGCCGCGTGCGACGAGTTCTGCGCCCTGCCTCGCAAATCCGGTCAGCAGAGACTTGCCTTCTTCATCTACGAACGAAACTTCTGTCAGATCAACTCGCACTGCACTGCGGTCAGGGAATACCCTGTTTAGTCGCCAAGCCTTCCCAAGTTCCGCAACCCAAGCATCGCTCAGCTTGCCCTCCAGACGAAATACCATTCCCGACGAGTCGCTCTGTACCGTGATTCTTAGCATCGCCGTTCCGACGCGCCTCTCGTGATACGTGGGACAATCGCCATTGTGCGCTTCTTGTAGTGCAACTAAGCGTCCATATTTGCCGAAATCCCGTCCCGCCTATACCGTCTGTTTTGTTTACGTTGCAGGCATAACGGTTCCATCGGAGGCATAGTGGCTCCGGATGGGTGCCTAAATATCGGCGCTGTGCCGGTATGTAGTCATTCTCTCTTTGAATATGTTAGTCACGCGCTATGGTGAGGAGAATCACGATAACCTGCGAACCTTGGTCGAATAATCTCTGTGGCAAAACTTTGCGCCCAAGGTGTCCGTGTGTCGTTATCCATTCAACCGACCTTTCTTCGCAATTGGAGCCTGACCGGAATCAAGGTTCTGCATACGGCTGTTTGGGCAGTGCTAGCTGCGTGTATCGTTGCGCTCCCGGTTCTTGCTTTTGCCGGGCAGTTCCGTTGGGCAGTCATCCTCACGGTAGCCATTCTCTGCGAATGCGCAGTGCTCGCTGCAAATCAAGGCCGATGTCCGTTCACAGATTGGGCGGCTCGATTCACCGACGACCGAGCAGACAATTTCGATATTTATCTGCCCAACTGGTTGGCTCGGCACAACAAGGTGGTATTCGGCACACTGTTCGCGTTGAACGAACTAATTGTCCTCTGGCGTTGGCTCGCCCAGCAGTGAAATAGAACCCCGAAGCTGGCGTGCCCGGCGTCGCAACCTGTTTGCTTTGCGGCAGTATCGATGCGGCCGGGAATGGAGCGTGAGAGGGACGGAGAGTTTCGCAACCGCCATCGCGGCAATTTCGGTACTTGAGTTAATACTTCAAGCGGGAGATTCCGAGCTTCTGCATTTTGGATTGCAGTGTCGTGCGCTTCAGCCCTAGTCTTTCCGCAGCGCCGTTCGGGCCGGCGATCACCCCTCGCGACTCACGCAGTACGTTCACGATGTGCGCGCGCTCTGCGTCTTCCAGGGTGACGGGCGAGGCGGTCTCTTTGCCTGCGGCCTCGGTCTTCAGTTCCGCAAGAGGAACATGCAGCGAGGGGCCTTTCGTCAGGATCACGGCGCGCTCAATGTAGTTTTCCAGCTCGCGTATGTTTCCCGGCCACGGACATGCAGCCAACGCGCGCATCGCCTCGGAGGGAATGGATTCGATCCTACGATTCATGCGGCGTGAATACTTCTGGACGAAGTAGCGCACCAATGCCGGAATATCCTCCGGGCGTTCACGCAGGGGCGGCGCCTGCATGGGGAAAACATTCAGCCGATAGTAAAGATCGCTGCGGAAAGTACCTTGCTTCACCATCGCGGCCAGGTCGCGGTTTGTCGCGGCTACGAGCCGGGCGTCTACGCGGATCGTCCGCGTTGCGCCAAGTCTTTCAAATTCTCTCTCCTGCAATGCGCGCAGAAGTTTCGGTTGCAGTTCCAGCGGGATATCGCCGACTTCGTCCAGGAACAGAGTTCCGCCGTGTGCCAGTTCCAGGCGGCCTATCTTCTGCGCAATGGCCCCGGTGAAGGCGCCGCGCTCGTGACCGAACAGCTCGCTTTCCAGCAGGCCGGTCGGGATGGCGGCGCAGTTCAGCTTCACAAACGTGCGCTCCGACCTCATGCTCAGCCGGTGAATAGCGCGCGCAATCAGTTCTTTCCCGGTGCCGGTTTCACCCAGCACCAGCACGGTCGCATCGGTGGGTGCAACGGTTTCAACTTGCTTCAAAATGCGCTTCAGCGCGGCGCTCTCGCCGACAATTTCGTCGAAGTTGAACTCGGTGCGGATTTCGTCTTCGAGGTAAAGCTTCTCTTCCGCGAGCTTGTCCTTGAGTACAGCGATTTCGCGGAACGCCAGCGCGTTCTCCACGCCTATAGCCACCTGGTTTGCAATCTGCCGCAGGTATTCGACGTCTTCATCGCTGAAGGTGTTACTACGAAAACACGCGACGGTGAGGATGCCTAGCACTTTGTCTTTCGCAATCAATGGCAGGAAGCACGCTGACTGGATTCCCTCTGCGACAAGCCTGCGCATGATGTCGGAAGGGAACCGCGCGACATCGATAGGGCTCATGCGCAGAGGTCGCCGAGAGTGAAAGACCCATCCCTCGGCCGCGCCCTCCAGCGGGAAAGTCATATCATGCTCGATCAATCCCTTGCCCTTGAGGAAATCGATGGCGAAGATTCGTAGCTGTTCGGTTCTCTCGTCGTACAGGGCGACGCTGGCGTAATCGTGGTGCGGTTCCACGTCTCGATGGCTCTTGGACAACGCAACGAAGAGCTCACGGAATTCCAGGTTGCGAACGACTGCATTGTTGATTTCCAGCAACATGCGTATGCGGTCGCGATCGCGCGCTAACTGCACTTGCGCTTCCTGCAGGCGTTCGTAATTCAAGGTGTTGCAAACGGCTAGCGCCACATGTGTTGCTACTCGCTGAAGGAAATCGGCATCCTCCTGCCGATAGGCCGCCACCTGCTTCGAGCCAAACCCAAGCGCGCCCAACCTTCCCTGCGCCGTTGTGAGCGGCAACACACAAATCGATTTCACGCCTTCGCCCCGCAGTGCGGTCATCAACTTCGGAAAGCCATCCACCTGGTCGATATCGTCCACCACCATCGAGCGCTGGGAGTCGATTACCAGCTTGCTTATGCTCTGGCAGGCAGGCACTTCCATGGTTGGCGATGCCGCCTTCAACTGCGCGCCCTCGAGCAAATACGACCGCACAACGTCACGTTGCTGGTCATACAGGATGACGTCGATCCAATCGAAGTTGACAATTGAGGCGAGTCGTTCGGCAAGGTCGTGCAGCAGGCCCTTCAAATCGCGATGCAAGGCGATGGAGTCCGCCACGTCCAGTAACGCGCGGTACCTCTGCAACGCTATCGCATTCTTTTCCGGGCCGGGTTGTGGCATGGCAAAAGGATACCAGCGCCGTCCAGCCCCGCGATGAACACGAACCAGACGCTGGACTGCGGCGCAGATTGTCTCCTGAGCGGGAGCGATAGTCACATCGTTTCCGGCCATCCGTGTGAAATAATCGTAGGCCATAAAAAAGGGGGCCAGATGGAAGAGCGCGAGTTCTACGATGAGCGGCAGGAAACGAAAAAGCATACCCTCACGTGCCCGCATTGCCGCCAAAGCGCCGACTACGATATCGGATGGACCGTTCGGGTGAAGAAGCGTCAACTTCCACCGCGTGCCGATGAGCGCGATCGTGCTCGCTTCGCAAAGGCGCGCTCCTACATGGTTCGCCGGGACGACCTGATGGGCTGCAAGAATATGCGGTGCCGCAAGCGGTTTGAAGTCGCTGGAGTTCAGTCGGTCGTTTTCATGGGAGAAGGCGCGTCAAGCGCCAGCATGGCTGCCGACCCGGACAATTTCGGCAATCGATAAGACCCACTCCTTGTTGGGTCATCCTGAGGTCACGCCGTTTTTGCGCGACCTCCTTACGTTGCGAACAGCAGATCCTTCGCTGTGCTCAGGATGACGCTTGGCTCGGTGACAGTCATGGCAGCCCGGCCTGGTTCGGCACGACTTGGGCTGTCGCCGAACCGAATCATCTGCATTTTCCAGTAAATCATTTATACTTTCCCGTTCTGTACACGGACCTGGGGTGGTCCGCGTCCTGTCCTCTAACTTTCAATTGTGCAATTTGTCACGTCGTGGTCAACGAGGTGCTTGTGAAGATCCTGGTTTGCATGAAGCAGGTTCCGCAGAAGGACGCGCCGCTCAAGTTGAATGAGTCCGGCACGTGGATTCGCGAGGACGTTTCCTACGAAGTGAACGAGCCTGACGCATACGCCCTGGAAGAGGCGCTGCGCCAGAAAGAGAAGCATGGCGGCGAGGTTGTGGTAATAACCGCTGGCCCAGCGCGTGCTCAGCAGGTGCTGCGCGAGGCCCTCGCGAAGGGTGCCGATCGCGCCATTCATCTTGAAGACAACGCCTTTGTCACCATGGACCCCGTCAACATCGCAAAAGCGATCGTCGGCGCGGTGAAGGACGAGCAGTTCGATCTTATCTTCACCGGCCTTCAGTCCGATGACATCGGCGCGGCACAGACCGGCGTTCTTCTTGCTGAGTTACTGAACTGGCCGCACGCGACCATCATCATGCAGATCGAAAAGCAGGATGGCGGCATCAAGGTGAAGCGAGAACTTGAGGGCGGATTTTTCCAGTTTGTCAACATGCCGTTGCCTGCCGTCCTGACGATCCAGTCCGGCATTAATAAACTTCGGTACGCGACGCTGATCGGCATAAAGCAGGCCAAGAACAAGCCGCTGCGCAAGGTGACGCTCGACGAAGTGAAGGCGTCCATCGGCGATAACCTGCAGAAGATCGAACGCCTGTACATTCCGCAGAAAACGAAGAAGACGGAGATGATTGAAGGTTCGCCCGCGGAAGTAGCAAAAAAACTCGTCGACAAGCTGCGTAACGAAGTGCGGGTTCTCTGACGCTCGCCGGTCATCTGCAAAACTGCGAGATTCGCATCTAACCAGTGCAGGTGAGTTATGGCTCAGATTCAGAGAACGCAGGACGCAGAAATCGACGCGCAGCGCACAGGATCTCTCCTGCTGACACTTGGATGGTTAGTGCTGGCCGTGGACGCCCTGCTGGGAATCTATGCTTTCCCCGCCATACGCGACGGGTCGCAAAGTTGGCTGTGGCTGGTAGCCATTTTAGGAGTGATTGGATTCACGCTGCTGGTCGCTGGTTCCGTGAAGCGCAGTCGTGGCAGGTGAGTCGATCTCAGGCAGGGAAATGGTTCTCGCTCGAAGGCAGCAAGCAGGCTTTCTTTTTGGAGGCTGTGATGCCGGAACCCGGAGTGAAACCCGCAGGAGAGGACGCAGAAGAAGAACGTCGCGAGACCGGTACGAGTCTCATTCTCATCGGATGGCTCTGCTGGATATTCGCTGCCTTGGTCATGTTCTTCAACCCGTCGGCTATCAGGCTCGGACGGCTCACGATGGTCGAGATTGCTGTCACGCTGGCGGTGGCTGGCCTGGTTCTCAACATCCTTGGTCTTCGTGTCCGCAAAAGGAAAAATAGCGAATGAAAGCTAAAACAACGCAGAAGGCGGCCGGGAAGGTGCAAGCTCTCTCGACGAAGCACCGTTACATCAGTATCGGCACCATCTTTATCGGCACGCCTCTGACGCTTTCTATTCCGGTCATGAAACTTTTCCGCGGAGAACTGGGCACGGCCGCATATGTTCTTGCGGCTGCGCTGTTGATTGAAGTCACAGTCGGGATAGGTTTCCTGGTAAAGGGCCTAACTTTAAAGGAAGAGCAGGAATTCTAATGGCTGAAACTATCCTTGTCGTCGTCGAGCAGCGTGAGGGAAAGCTTAACCGCGTCTCGTTAGAGACTTTGACAGCCGCGCAGGCCATCGCCGCCGATACCGGCTGGACCCTGGAAGCCGCAGTCGTCGGCTCCGGCGTTGGCGACATCGCGAAAGAGATTGCGCCATGCAAGGTCGCCAAGGTTTACGAGGTCGAGTCGCCGAAGCTGACGCGCTACACGCCGGACGCTTTTGTCGCCGTACTCAAGCAGTTCGTCGAACAGCGCCAGCCGCGACTCGTCTTGATGCCGCACACGTACCAGGTGCGCGACTTCGCACCGAAGCTCGCGACGGCGCTCAACAGCACGCTCATCAGCGACTGTATCGGATACAGGAAGGACGGCGAAAAGCTGATCTTCATGCGCCTGATGTTCCAGGGCAAATTCGCAGCCGACGTAAGCTTCACTGGCCCCGGCCCTTGGTTCGCCACCTTCCAGGCGGGGGCCTTCCGTGGCGATCAGGTGCAGGACGGACCTTCGCCCGCGAGCGTTGAAACCGTCAATCTCGACGTCGCCGACGACGCCATTCGCAACAAGCCCGAAGACGTGTTTAAGGAAGCCAAGCAGGCCGTCGATCTTTCGCAAGCCGAGGTGATTGTCTCTGTCGGGCGCGGGATCAAGGAACAGAAGAACATCGAGATGGCGAAGCAGCTTGCGGAAGCACTCGGCGGCGAAATCGCGGCTTCACGCCCAATCTGCGACTCCGGCTGGCTTCCGATGGATCGTCAGATAGGTTCGTCCGGCCAGACGGTCGCGCCCAAACTTTACCTCGCACTCGGAATCAGCGGCGCCATCCAGCACATCGTGGGCATGAAGGGCTCGCGCACGATCATCGCCATCAACAAGGACAGCGAGGCGCCTATCTTCGAGATCAGCGACTTCGCCGTTGTGGGCAACATCTTCGACATCGTGCCGCCGCTTATCGAAGAAGTGAAGAAGACCAAGGGTGCGTAGGCATGACGTCATGCGTTTCGCGCTGGAAGCGCTGACGCGTGCGTGTAGTACTTACAAATGACACCGACCATCCTCACGATTCCCGAGATCGATGGGCCAGCTTCGAACGCGCATCTTACTTTGCAAGATGCTGGGGTGCTGAACTGATCGATGTCGGCGAAGCCTGCCACATCAACGCCGGTGCTGGCTGTGAACCGTGGCCGCAAGGGCTAGAGATCCTGTGCGGATTGAGAGACGCTGGGTACGCTGTGACTGGTTAACAAATCGTAATGGCCTAAAGAATTTCGCTATCTGCAAATTTTCGAAACGAGCTACTTATGATCGTTTTTCGCAAACCGATTCCCGGCGTCGAGCACCCGCAGATGGAAGCCGATGTCGTCATCGTTGGCGGCGGACCGGCAGGCATGGCCTGTGCCCTGCGCCTCTCTCAACTCATCGAAGAGCACAACGCCAAGAACCCCGACGCGCAGCTCTCGAAGGAAAACATTTATGTACTCGAGAAGGCTCGTGAAATCGGTCAGCACTCGCTTTCCGGAGCGCTGCTCGACCCGCGTTCGATGCGTGAGCTGTTGCCCGGCTTCGAGAAAGAAGCGCCGCTCGACGCGCCCGTCACGCGCGAAGCCGTTTATTACCTGACGCGCAAATCGAAGTTCAAGGCGCCCATCACGCCGCCGCCGTTGCGCGATCACGGCAACTACGTCATCTCGCTAAATCGGTTCGTCAAGTGGCTTGGCGGAAAAGTCGAAGAGACCGGCATCACCATTTTCACGGGATTCGCCGGCAGCGAACTTTTGATCGAAGACAACAAGGTTGTCGGCGTTCGCACGGACGACAAAGGTGTCGATAAGCAGAATCAGCCCAAGTCGAACTTCGAGCCCGGTTACGATCTCAAGGCCAAGGTCCTCATCCTCGCCGAAGGCCCGCGCGGCTCGCTGACGAAGCAACTCGTCGGACGCTTCCAGCTTGACGAAGAGCGCAACCCGCAGACCTATGGCGTCGGCGTAAAAGAGCTATGGGAGGTTCCGAGTGGACGCATCGCTCCCGGCGAAGTCATCTACACGATGGGTTATCCGCTGACCACAAAGGAATATGGCGGCGCGTGGATTTACGGTGGCAAAGACAACATCGTCTCCCTCGGTTATGTCACGGGACTCGACTACCCTGACCCGCGGACCGATCCGCATCACGTACTACAGGCTTATAAGCAACATCCGTTCATTCGTCGCCTGCTCGAAGGCGGCAAGATGATCCGCTACGGCGCGAAGGCGTTGCCGTATGGCGGTTGGTGGTCGATGCCTCCGCTCGCCGGCGACGGATGGATGATCATCGGCGATTCTGCTGCTTTCCTGAATTCGCAGCGCCTCAAGGGCATCCATCTTGCGATCAAGAGCGGCATGCTTGCAGCCGAAACTGCATTCGAAGCGTTGCAGGCGGAAAACTTCTCCGCCGCGCAGCTCATGAAATTCAAGGAGCGCGTCGATAACAGTTGGATCAAAGAGGAACTTTACAAGGTCCGGAATTTTCACCAGGGCTTCGAGCAGGGCTTGCTATCCGGGATGCTCCACGCCGGGCTACAGCAGATCACGGGCGGAGCCGGTATGCGTGAACGCTATCCGGCGCATGCCGGACATCAACGCATGAAGTACGTTTGGGACGCCTGGGGTTCTGCCGCCGAGCGGGAGCAGTTCCTCGGCTGGGCGAAGGGTGATGGCAAGCTGACGTTTGACAAGCTCACGGACCTCTACCACTCCGGTACCAAGCACGAAGAGGATCAGCCGGCGCACCTGGTCATTCACGACACGAATGTCTGCTCCACGCGCTGCACAAAAGAATTCGGCAACCCTTGCCAGTTCTTCTGCCCGGCCAATGTTTACGAGATGATGGATTCGGGCGACGTCCCCGGCGGCAAAGAAATCCATCTCAATCCGTCGAACTGCGTGCATTGCAAAACGTGCGACATCATGGACCCGTACCAGATCATCACCTGGGTGCCGCCTGAGGGCGGCGGCGGACCCAACTACGACGGAATGTAATCTGCTCCGATGTGGGGCGGGCGTCTGCCCCGCCCACATTTCCCCGCTGCTACGCGAGTTCGAAGAATGGCTTCAGCGAAATCTGCCGAACGGATGAGCCTCGCGTCGGCAAGTGTGATGAAATGAACGTATGAACCGCGCTCTTGTGGTAATCGACGTCCAGAACGAGTACTTCATTGGCAAGCTACCCGTCACCTATCCTGCCAACTCGCTTGCGAAAATCCTGCGAGTGATGGATGCCGCCAGTACCGCGGGCATACCGATCGTGCTCGTTCAGCACAATGCACCGCAGCCCGATTCCGCTACGTTCCGGAAGGGAACTCCAGAATGGGAGCTTCACCCGGACGTCGCCGCGAGACCTCATGACGCGCTTATTCACAAGAGCCTGCCCGGCAGCTTCACGGGCACGGAACTCGAGGGTTTTCTCCGCGAGCGCAACATTGATACGGTTGTCATTGCTGGCTACATGACGCAGATGTGTTGCGATACGACGTCGCGAGAAGCCGTACACCTCGGCTTCAACGTCGAGTTTCTTTCCGACGCCACCGGAACGCTAGCGTTCAGCAACAGTGCAGGGTCAGTCACCGCCGAAGAACTCCACCGCGCCATTCTGGTCACGCAGCAACTCCGCTTTGCCGACGTGCTTCCGAGTGCTGACTGGGTGGCGCGCACATCGAAAGCAGTTTCCACCTAAGTGCTTAGAAAATGATGCGAAGAAAATAATGCAGAAGTTGTGAAACTTTCTCCCTGCGCTTGCGTTCTACTGCACTGAGGGGTGGGTTGGCTTGTCTTCGGCCACTTCAATGGTTTGGAAAGCAGATGTTCGCCACACTTAGCATGTCACTACGGAGGGCGTTAGCCCGACGATGGATCTGCTCCCAAATCGACCGAGGGACGAGCCTATACATCCGCTAGCGCAAGAAGTACCTCTGGCCAAATCACACTCTGGAGAAAATTCACATGAAGAGCAGACTTGTGGTTGTGATGTTTATGGCCGTTGTGATGGTTTGTGCGTCCAGGCCAGCCTTCAGTCAGGGGCGCGGGCAGGGCGGCATGGGCCGTGGGAATCCCGGCGGAATGGGCCAAGGCGGCAATATGGGGCAGGGTGGCGGAATGGGCCAGGGCGGCGGCATGGGCCAAGGCACTGGTATGGGGCAGGATGTGCCGCAACGTGACCACTCTGGTGACATGAATCGCGATCGAGCACGCACGCACCGCCGCGACTTGGATGAGACGGCGAAGCAATCCGGCGCTTGGGAGATGCTTCAACACAAGTCCGGAATGACCGGAGATCAACTCGAGCAGATGTACAAGGACAGTGGGGCCCGCAATTTCGGCCAGTTCGCCTCAGCTGTTGTCGTTTCCAAGAACCTGAATCTCGACACCAGTAAGGTGTTGGGCGAAATGAAGTCCGGCAAGTCGCTTGGCCAGTCGTTGCAGGATCTCGGCGTGGCGCCTGACAAGGCAAAAGATGCGATGAACAGCGCGCACAAAGAAATTCGCGCATCTGAACACGACAGAAATAATAAGGACCGAGATAGAACAGAAGGCGTCAAGACTGACAAAAGCAAGTCCTGATGCGCATCTCTGTCATTACAGGGAGCCCAGCCGTGGACTCCCTGTTTTCGTACAAGCCCCCGCACCGCTACAACTGATTCCCCTTATCGCCCCGCTGTCCTATAATTAACATGTGTTTCCGATCGGCGTTGCCCTCAGGGGATACCCGGGCGCGTCGGCGGTGCTTTGTGCGTGGCTCTGTTGCATGCGTGAAGCCGAGGGCTGTGGATGGAAACGTCCCCGCCTCCCGTATTTGGAAAGGAAACGCGAGTGCCAGGACCGCATCTGTCCCCAGCCCGCCTCTTTCCTCCAGTTTTGGATTTGTGGATTTACGCTCAGATATTAGGCTCGATGTTGAGCGATGGCGGTGATGGCTCCATGCACCTTATCGACAAGTACGGACGACAGATCACGGACCTGCGAATCTCCGTGACCGACCGGTGCAATTACAAATGCGTCTATTGCCGCACTGGACGCGAAGGCGCTCTCTTCGCCGATCTTCCCGTCGCCGATTACTTGCGCATGGCGCGTGTTTTTGTCTCGCTCGGCATTTCGAAAATCCGCATCACTGGCGGGGAGCCTCTGCTCCGCCGCGGCGTTGTGGAGTTTGTCCGCGATCTCGCACAGCTACGCACGGAAGACGGACAACCGCTTGATCTCGCCATCACGACCAATGGACACCTGCTCGCCGATTTGGCCGAGCCACTCGTCCGCGCCGGACTGAAGCGCGTCACCGTCTCCATGGATGCCGTTTCAGCGGAGCGTTTTGAACGCATTACGCGTGTTGCTGGCGCATACGAGAAAGTCCTGGCTGGGGTACGCGTGGCGCGCGACGCAGGACTCGCTCCCGTCAAAGTTAATTGCGTTCTGTTGCGCGGATTCAACGAAGACCAGATTGTTCCATTCGCGCATTTCGCGCGCGAAGAGCGCGTTGTCGTTCGCTTCATTGAATTCATGCCGCTGGAAGAGGACCGCGTATGGTCACCCGGAATCGTCGTTACTCTTAAGGAAATCCTGGCGCGCATCTCTGAAGTCATGCCGATTTGCGAAGTGCCACGCGCACCTAGCGAAACCGCTCGCCGTTACGTTTTAGGCGATGGCGACGGCGAGATCGGCGTCATCGCGCCCGTGTCCAATCCCTTCTGCGGACACTGCTCTCGTGTGCGTCTGACCTCGGACGGCAAACTCCGCACATGTCTTTTCTCGGCGGTCGAGCACGATCTTCATGCCCTCATCCGCGGCGGCGCCTCTGATGACGAGATGCGTGAGTTCATCGTCGGCGCGGTTGATAAAAAGGAAGAGCGCCACCACATCGGCGAACCCGAGTTCCAGCGCGCCTCCCGCACCATGGTACACATCGGCGGCTAACCTCGTCGCTTCCAAGGCAGGCATTCATCATCCTTGAAAGAGGGCTGGGGCAGCCGCATTCTGGGCCATGCAGCCGAATGCAGGCTAGAACGTGGTTCCGTCGCCGAAGTTGATGCCGATGGACTTTGCGGTTTGCACCATCTCGCCGTTCGGGTCCACGATCTTCATCCGGCCGATCGCCTCGGCGATGTCCACGGCTCGCACTTTCGCATCTCGCAAGGCGACCATTTTTCCAAAGCCGCCTTTGGCGATCAGGTCCACGGCCGCGACGCCAAACCGAGTGCTCAGGATGCGGTCGAAGGGTGAGGGCGATCCGCCGCGCTGCACATGTCCCAGCACGGTGACGCGTACTTCCTTTCGCGAGCACTTCGCGATAGCGTCGCCGATCAGGTTTCCGACTGCACCTGCACGCGAGAACTGGCGTTTTTCTTCTTCGAAGCGCGCCTTCAAGTCTTCCGGAATTTTCACGCCTTCCGCGATGCAGATGATTGTGAACTTCCTCCCGAAGATACTTCGCTGCTGGATGTGGTCGCAGATCTTCTGGATAGAGAACGGAATTTCTGGAATCAGGATAACGTGCGTGCCACCGGCGATGCCGGCCTCTAGAGCGATCCACCCCGCGTCGCGTCCCATCACCTCAACGATCATCACGCGGTGGTGCGATTCAGCCGTGGTATGGATTTTGTCGATCGCGTCCGTTGCCGTGTGCAGCGCCGTGTCGAACCCGAACGTGATCTCCGTTGCCGAGAGATCGTTGTCGATCGTCTTCGGTACGCCCACCACCTTCAGTCCTTTTTGCGAAAGCTCCAGGCCGATTCTCTGAGTTCCATCGCCGCCGATGACAATCAGGCAATCCAGTCCGAGTGCTTTTGCGTTGCGGATCACGTCGTCGGAAAAGTCGCGTACTGTCTCTGTGCCGCCGTCCGAATCGAGTTTGTAGGCGAACGGGTTGCCGCGGTTCGTTGTCCCCAGGATTGTCCCGCCCCTGGGCAGGATTTCGCTCACGTCCTGCAGGCTGAGCGGTTGCACCTTCTCCGGCCAGATCAGCCCATCGAAGCCATCGCGTATGCCGATCACTTGCCAGCGGTACTTCAGGATGGCGGTCTTGACGGCGGCGCGGATTACCGCGTTCAGCCCTGGGCAATCGCCACCGCCCGTGCAAATTCCAATCTTCCGAATTTCTGTCATAGATGAGTGCTGGCGTACAGGCGGGTGTGGAAAACCCGCGACGAGCAGGCGATCATAACAAAGTGCCGACGTTGTCATGCCCAAACGCCGAGCCGGGGTGCCCCGTTAGAAGGAGTTCACCGTCAGCGTAACGGTCCCGGTAACCTGTCCGGAAGCATTGCTGGCCGTCGCCGTGATCGTGCTCGTGCCCGTTGCAACGGCCGTGGCAAGACCGGAACTGCTGATGGTTGCGATGGCTGTGTCCGAGGAGCTCCAGGTCACAAGTGTCGAGATGTTTTGCGTGGAGTTGTCCTGGAATGTGCCGGTAGCAGTGAATTGCTGCGTGGCACTTACGCCGATTGCCGGATTATTGGGCGTGATCTGAATGCTCTGGAGGGTGCTCGCGAATACGTTCACCAGCGTCGACCCGGTAGTGCTGCCGGAAGCCGCTGTGATTGTCGTCGAGCCCGCGGCATTTGCCGTGACAAGACCGCTGGCGCTGACGCTTGCGATGTTCGTATCCGAACTCGTCCATGTTGCCGAGCTTGTCAGGTCGCTCGATTCGCCATTTCCCAATACGCCAGTCGCGGTCATCTGCTGCGTTTCGGCAGTTTTCAGGAATCGATTCAGTGGTGCCACGTCGATGTGGTCAAGCGACCGCTCGGAAGGGAAGAAGTCGTCGCAGGCGAGCAATCCGAGCAGGACCACCAACACGCATGCCATCGAAGAACTACGGAAAAGGCCGCCCGTGGTACGGAAGCTCGAAAACATCACACCCCCCCCGCGCCGCACCCAATTGCCATCTCGCAGCGCAACGCGAGGATTTTAACAAAATAGGGCAACTCTCATTTTTTCGCGGCCGAACCGGCGCGCCCGAATGCGAAGCAATTGTCTTTCGGCGGACAAAACAAAAGGCGCCACCTGGGCGCCGCGAGTTGCCGGACGAGACTTAGTTCGTGCGCCCACCGCCTGCGCGCGAGATGCGTTCGTCAATCGGTTTGCGCGCGGAAAATCCTTCGTCCGTGCCATGCCAATGTGTAATGCCGGTCTCACCCATTTTCCAGCACAGCAGGACAACTTCCTCGCCCACCACGCAGGGGAAGTCCAAGAGTCCTATGTCGAGATCCTTGACCTGCACGCCCATGGCGTGGATTTCTGCCAGCGCATCCTTGGCCCGCCGAATGGCCTTGTGCCGTTCGGCTTTCCGCCGCGCATAGCGCTCAACGTCCAGCAGCATTCCACCGGCCATCAGGATGCGCTCGTTCACCTGGGTGAACTCGGCATCGATTTCCTCTATGGTCTGCTTGCTTTCGATCGAGGTGCGCAGCAAGGACTCCAGTATGGGTAGCAGCGACAGAGCTTCGTTATATGTGAATGTCCGTTCCGGCATGCGATGTAGATTTATTCTAACGCGTAACCGGCCGTGCCGCCGAAGCGCCAGGACGTTTGTTGCCGGAAGTTTATTACTGGATTTCCAGCATTCGGCCGAGTGCAACTTGTGCCCAGTGCTTTACGTCATCGCTCACTTTGATCTGGTTTACCACGTTCCCGCCCACTAAATTCTCCAGGGCCCAGCATAGGTGCTGCGGAGAGATGCGATACATCGTGGTGCACAGGCAACCTGAATCATCGAGGGTGATGATCTGCTTGTCGGGATTCTCTTTGGCAAGCCGGTTCACGAGATGAATCTCAGTGCCGATTGCGAAAGCCGCGCCTGCCGGAGATTCGCGCACTATTTTGCGCAGCTTATCCGTCGATCCGATGTCGTCGGCCTTCTGGCACACTTCCCATCGACATTCCGGGTGCACAATTACCTTGATTGCCGGATTCTTCGCGCGGACGTTGTCAACGTGTTCCGGCAGGAAGCGTTGATGCACCGAGCAGTGGCCCTTCCAGAGGATCACTTTCGCTTTGCGAAGTCTTTCCGCCGTCTGCCCGCCCTGTAACATGTACGGATCCCAAACCACCATGTCGTCGAGCGGAATTCCCATTGCGCAGCCCGTGTTGCGTCCGAGGTGCTGGTCCGGCATGAAGAGGATCTTTTCATTTTTCGTCAGTGCCCAATCGAAAGCACCGCGCGCATTGGAGGACGTGCATACCACTCCGCCGCGTTCGCCGCAGAAAGCCTTGATGGCAGCCGTCGAATTCATGTACGTGATCGGCGTGATGCCTTGCCCATCCTCCGTGGTGATTCCGAGCGACACTAACTGGTCCCAGCAGTCTTCCACCTGCGAGACATCTGCCATGTCGGCCATCGAGCAGCCGGCATTCAGGTCTGGCAGCACTACGACCTGTCCCGGACGCGCCAGCACATCGGCGCTCTCCGCCATGAAGTGCACTCCGCAGAAGACGATGTAGCGCCCCTGCGCGCGCGCGGCCTGCTGCGACAGCCGGTATGAATCGCCCTGTATGTCGGAGAAGCGAATGACCTCGTCGCGTTGATAGTGATGCCCCAGAACGACACACTCGCCGCCGAGTTTCTCCCTGGCCGCAAGGATGCGCGCATCCATCGAGTGATCCGGGAGAATCAGGTAGTTGTCCAAGGAGCACGATGCATCGCTCAGCGATGCCTTTGTATCGACAGCAATAGCCAATGTCTTCTACTCGCCTTCAGTTTCGGTCGCTAGAACGGCCAAAACGGGGATGTTGAAAGCTGTTCAGCGGCTCCAGGCGGTGCGCTCAACCAATTCTGGCTGCCATCGCCGGGGTTGTTGAAGCCGACGTAAATAACTTCAATATCTTAGATGCCGCGTAGCCCATGATGACCCAAAAAGAACGTCACATGCACACGTGACATCCTATTGATTGTACAAGATTGAGGTTGGTAATCAAGATTTGTCTCCGCCTCGGTTCAGTTACGCCTTAGCGAATGAACGGCTCAATCAGCGCCCGGACTAGTGTAGTTCTTCTATTCCGTCATTTGTGGTCTGTCCGGTATATTCTTGTCGTAGCCGTGAAATCCCCTTTCGCAACTGGCGTCCGTTCCTGGTCGCGCCTCACCGCGCGCTTTTGCCTCATCCTTTTCGGTGCACTTCTCCTGTCGCTCGCCGCCTGTAAAAGTGGTCCGCTACGTTCGAATGAAGTTGCATACGTCGCTGCGCCGCAGGTCAACCTGCGTGATCGGGTCGCCGCGCTTTACAACAAGATAGCGATCGTTAAGAACGGCGACAAGGTCGAGATACTGGACCGTCAGAAGCGCTTTGTCCGCGTGCGCACTGCGCGTGGTGAAGAAGGCTGGATGGAACAACGCTACCTGGTTGGCGAAGACGTCTTCAACACTTTCCAGAAGCTTGCTGAGGAAAATCGCGCCACGCCTCTGCAGGGACACGGCTCCGCCCGCGCCGAACTCAATATGCATATGAGCGTTGGGCGCGACACCCAGAAACTTTATCAACTCGCCGAAGGCGAAAAAGTAGAAGTTCTGCGGCGCGCCACAACCGAGCGCAAATCCAAACTGCCGGTCGCCAGGCCTGCAATAAAACCAGTCGCCGGCAATACTGCAAGCAGTGGAGGAGAAAACGGGCAGCCAGATCGCGAACCACCGGCAGCGCCCAAGCTGTACGACGACTTCTGGCTCGTGCGCAATGCGCAGGGGAACGTCGGTTGGGTGTTAGCGCGCATGATAGACCTCGACGTGCCGCTCGAGATTGCGCAGTATTCGGAAGGCCAGCGCATCCAGGCTGCCTTCATCCTCAACGTCGTTCAAGACGCGGAGAAGCAGGTGCCGCAGTACGTCGTTCTCTTTTCCGAGAACAAAGACGGAATGCCTTTCGACTTCAACCAGGTTCGCATCTTCACCTGGAACGTAAGAAAGCATCGGTACGAGACTGCTTACCGCGAACGCAACCTCTTCGGCTTGTTTCCGGTTACCACCAGCACCGAGAACTTCGAAAAAGAAGGCATGCTGCCCACCTTCACCGTGCATGCCAAGAACGAGGATGGCTCAGTCGCAGAGCGCAAGTACAAGCTGAACGGTCCTATCGTCAAACGTGTACTCGCCCCCGGCGAAGAGGAGCGGAAGCTTGCTTCGACCAAGGCTACGAAAGATAAAGCGAGCACTTCCAAGTCCGTACGTAAGCGCCGCCGCTAGAGTCGATCGCCTTGTTCGGGGCGCGCCGGTTGCGCCAACGAGTAACTTCCGGCGCAACTTCATGCATATTATTCATGACCAAGCGCCTTCCGTTACGGCGGAAGATGCGCCACACACCGATAGAGACGGGTGCACCGGCATCCGAAACCAGAGGCGTTCCGAGTTGTCTCCACTTTTGCTCTACGAACGTTTTGCGGGGCGGCAACAGAGCGAGCGTGCGCCGAATCCAAGGAATCGGTCGGAGGGGCCAATGGCCGAAAAAGTTAAAAAGCTGAACCTCCAGCGGGACTATAAGACCTTTCTCTATTTCATCGACGGAAACGGCAACGTTTGCCAGAAGCCGAAGTCAGGCAAAGGCGACTCCAAAGTTTTGGTCGAGAATGCCGTCGAGCGCGACAACCAATTCCTATATTTCATCGACAAAGATGGCGACGTGTCTCGCTCTCCGCGTGGCACAAAGAAGCGTGCCGCCTGATGCACGTTCTCGACTGACAACATGGACAACTCGGGCTGGAACATGTGGGTCTTCCGCGACGGGCGGAAGCTCGTTACAGGTAAGTGGCTGGTCGCAGGTCTTGCGATGTCCTTGCAGGCGCTCGCGTCGTGCTGCGATCGCGAGCATCTGCTCGATGCGATTCTCTGGGCCGGTGAACTGGAATGTGCCTTGTCCGACGCTGATTCCATCCACGTCCCCGTTGCCGCGGCGATTACCGACGCGCTCGCCGCCGCGCTCATCGGTTCCAGCATTGCCCGGTCCGAAGTACTGCGACAGCAACTTGCAAGTATCGAGTTGTGCGGCACTGTCCGGGTTTCCATCCCCGAGAGCTTCGCATACTATGCGCTGAACCCGCTCAAGTTCGCCGATCTTGTCTCGCGTCTGGAACTGACGCATCGGCATAACGATTGCAATCACCGTTCGCAAACGGCCGGAGTTGTCGGAATTCGCAGCATTGGAACCACGCTCAGCGCGGTTGTGCTTGCGGCACTTCGGCGTCAGGGGATTGAAGCAGAACGCATTACCGTGAGGCCCAGCGGCCACCCATACAATCGGGAGCTGAAGTTTTCCGCTCAGCAGTTAGCGTGGGTGAATGAACTTCGTTCTTCAGATTTCCTGATCGTCGATGAGGGACCAGGCCTCAGCGGATCATCGTTTCTCGCCACGGGCGAAGCTCTCCTTGGCGCTGGCGTCGATGAAGCGAAGATTACGTTCCTCGGCACACGCCAGCCCGATCCGGGCGCTCTGCGCGCGTCCGACGCGGCGGTTCGGTGGGCGCGCTTTCGCTCATTCTTCACCTCCGACGAGCGCTATCTGCCGGAAGGTGCGGGGACTCCACTTGGCGGTGGAGCATGGAGGAAGCACTTCCTTCCAGCCGATTCGCAGCCTGGCTCATGGACTCAAATGGAGCCGCTCAAATTTCTCTCCGCCGATCGGCAACGCATCTTTCGGTTCGAAGGATATGGCCGGTATGGCGCGGAGGTAGGGCGGCGGTCCGCGCAACTCGCTCTCGCACGATTTGCGCCCGGCTACTTCGGCAACTTCGCTGGTTTTGGCTGTTACCAGTACCTCAGCGGACGCCCTGCGCTCCATAGCGATCTATCGAACACGATTCTTCAGCGAATGGCCGACTACTGCGCGTTTCGAGCGTGCGCCATCCATCCGGAAGCCGAACAGCCATCGGATCTCGAACGTATGCTTCGCTTCGACTGGAAGACGGAATTCGGAATTGAGCTCGGCGAAGAAGCTCTGCTCCAACTGGCGCGCCCGGTCGTGGCCGACGGTCGCATGTTGCCGCACAAGTGGTTCCTGACCAGTAGCGGGGAGGCGCTCAAACTCGACGCTGCTACGCACGGTGACGATCACTTCTTTCCCGGCCCTTGCGACATCGCATGGGACCTCGCCGGCACCATCGTCGAATGGGGCCTTGGGAGCGCAGCTACCGAAACATTTCTCGCGCGATACAAAAACATTTCCGGGGACGACCCGCGTCCGCGCCTGAAAGCGTATCTCCTCGCATACGGAATTTTCCGATGCGCTTACATGAAGATGGCGGCGAAAGCCATGGGAGGTACGATCGAAGAACCGCTGCTTCACAATCAATACATGCAGTATCGCGCCATCTGCGAACGCATCTACAACGCACAGAATGTCGAGCTGGCTGCTGAACCACTGAGCTACTGAGCTGGGTTGCCTCAGCGAGTTTCGTTGTCCTCCTGAGCGGATCGACGACGGCGCGGAGTCGAAGGATCCCTTTCATCAGCACCGTGCTGGAAAAATGGATCCCTCGAATTCGAGCTTACGCCCTTCGCTCTGGAAGGAGTTTCAGAAACGTTGCTCGATTAGCTGTAGAACTGTGCAATCGCTTGCACGACGGTTCGCTGTTCGTCCTCTGTAAGTTCGGGGAAGACCGGCAACGCGAGCACATCCTTCGCCGCCTGCTCTGCTTCCGGCAGATCGCCCTGACCGTATCCAAGGTAGGCGAAACACTTCTGCAGATGCAGCGGCACCGGGTAGTAGATTTCCGCGCCGATCTTGCGGTCGGCAAGGAACTGGCGAAGTTCGTCGCGTTTCGGTACGCGCACAACATATTGATGAAAGATGTGGTACGCCTCGCCTGCCGTACTGAGGAGCCGTACCGGCGCCGCCGGGTTTGCGAGAGGCACTTCGCCCGGCAGCGGACGCCCGTGCGAGAGTCCGGCTTCTTCGAATAGTCGATCGTACAAATCGGCTACTTGCCGGCGTCGCTCGTTCCACTGCTGAATGTGCTTCATCTTCACGCGCAGCACCGCAGCCTGCAGCGCGTCGAGCCGGCTGTTCCACCCCATTTCTTCATGGTAGTAGCGCCGGTCACTGCCGTGGTTCCGCAGCCTGCGCATACGCGCCGCCAGTTCAGGGTCGCTGGTCGTGACGCAACCACCGTCGCCAAATGCGCTCAGGTTCTTCGTTGGGTAAAAGCTGAAGCCAGCGGCGTTGCCGAGGGAACCGGCACGCTTGCCGCGCCAGGCAGCACCGTATGCTTGTGCCGCGTCTTCCACAATGGTCAATTTGTGTTCCGCGGCGATGTCCTGGAATTGGTCTATGCGCGCGCACTGTCCATAAAGGTGTACCGGCATAATGGCGCGCAGCGATCCGTCGCCACGGAGTTTCACGCGGCGCAACACCTGCTCAGGATCGAGATTCAGTGTTGACGGTTCAACGTCCACAAACACAGGACGCGCGCCGCAACGCACGATCGTGCTCGCCGAAGCAAAAAAACTGAACGGCGTCGTAATAACGGAGTCGCCCGGTCCTATGCCGCTGGCTTGCAGCGCCAGCCACAACGCGTCGGTGCCGGAAGCGCACGAAACTGTATCGGCCGCGCCGGTGAACTGTGCGACCTCGCGCTCGAACTTCGCGACCTCTTCGCCCATGACCAGGTGCTGGGTCTCGCAAACGTGCCCAATGGCAGCCTGCACCTCTTCGCGGATGGTTGCGTACTGCCGCCGCAAATCAAGCAGCGGAACACCTGCGCCAGCCCTAGGAGAAGCCGCGCTCGTTTTTGCGGTGGTCTTGGAAGCTTCGCTCAAACTTGACCCTTAATGTTGGATTTAGCGACGCGCACATTCTACGACTGATGTACACGAAGACGATGCTCGCTGAAAACGCGATTTTAGCACTCGCCGTCACACCGTCTTATGATGTGTGCGTTTGCGCTGACTTATTTACCTGCGCCTGCGGTGGATCAAACCGTCATGCGCACCTGCGGCCATGGCGGAAACTCCCCGCCGTTCGCCAAAGCCGATTGCCAGACCACGAGCTGCTCGTGCAATCCGCTTGCATCAAATCCGGCGGACGCGCGCGCGGAAGCGACCAAGTTGCGAACCGCGCGGTCAAGGACTGAGCGCCCGCCCCTCAGATTTCCTTTCGAACAATGGTGCATCGCTACCGCTACCTGCACGAGCGACTGGTAGAACAGCTTGTAGTCCGGGGGAGCGGCACGCCAGGCATTTTCCAATTCTTCGTGTGCGTCGAAGAATTGCTGTGCATTCAGCAGTTCGATCCCGCGTTGTAAATGTTCGTCAGTCATGGGACGCCATACCGCACCTTTGCGCCACGCCTGCTGCACGAGTTCTCTCGCGCTTCCGAGCTACCAAGCAGAATTGGCATTTCGTCAATGCCGTTAAGTCACCATACCTTGTGGCAGACGTCACATTTCTAATTTAATAACTCGCCTCTGAAAGTATCCAGAAATTGGGAGCCTCGGTCGATTTCGCTTCTCAAGCGGTGTAGACGATTCAGACACTTACATCAATTTCGTATTTGGAACGCAAGTTGCTTTATTACTTCCAGCGTTCACAGGTAATGAATCTATTTTGACCGCGCGCATAGAAATGCGCGTGGAGGCCCTTAACTCATCACACCACTTTTAAATTTGGAGAACGAAGTGAAGCAATCATCGATAGTTCGTACCCTGGTCACGATCGTCGCCATTTTGGTGCTCGTCACCGGTGCGGCGTTTGCGCAGACCTCGAAGGGCACTCTCGGTGGCACGATCACGGACAATACAGGTGCCGTAATCGCAGGCGCCTCCGTGACGGCCAAAGGCTCGATGGGCGAAACTCGTACAGCGGTTACAGGTCCGAACGGCCAGTATCGTATGGACGCGCTCACCCCGGACACCTACACCGTTTCAATTACGATGCAGGGCTTTGCCCCGCTGACGATCTCAAAGGTGGAAGTCACCGCTTCTACCATCACCAGCACCAACGGCAAGTTGCAGATCGGTGGCAATGCTGAAACCGTGACGGTCGAAGCGTCGGCCACAAGGGTGCAGACAGAGTCCGGCGAACTCAGCCACAACATTCAGCCCAAAGAGATCACCGAGCTTCCGATTCTCGGCCTGAACCCGATCTCGCTCGTACTCACGCAGCCCGGCGTCGTGGCGAACTCCGCCCGCGAGAAGTTCACCAATGGCGTCAGCTTCTCGGTGAACGGTACGCGCCCGCGCTCCAACAACTTCCTGATTGACGGCCAGGACAACAACGACACCTCGCTCAACGGCCAGTCTCTGCAGCCGCAGAACGCCGAAGCGATCGGCGAAGTGGTCATCCTTACCAACTCGTACGCTGCTGAATTCGGTCGCGGTGGCGGTTCGGTAACGAACGTTGTAACCAAGGGCGGCACCAACCAGTTCCATGGCTCCCTCTGGGAACTGCACCAAAACAGCGCACTGGAAGCCATTCCGGCCGAAGACGGCCTGGCAGGCGTCACGCGCGATGACATGGAAAAGTACCGTGAGAACACTTACGGATTCGCGATCGGTGGCCCGGTAAAGAAGGACAAACTGTTCTTCTTCGCGACTTCGCAGTGGGACAAAACACGCTCCTCCGCGCAGGGCGGTCAGTTGACGATTCCGACCGAACAGGGCGTTGCGACCCTGAAGTCGCTGGGTGTGAACTCCCGCGTTGACCAGTTGCTCCAGGCGATCGGCGGCCTTCGCGGCAAAACCAATTTCGGCACGATCGCGCTCGGCGACGGCCGCCCGGCAATTGAGGTTGGCACGGTCCAGCGTGGCGGCATCGCCCAGGTCAACGACGATGTGCAGTGGAACGCGCGCGTCGACTGGCTCGCAACCTCGAAGGACAGCTTCAGCTTCCGCTACATCTTCGACGACAACATCCTTACGCCTGATTTCTACAACAATGGCAGCGCGCTTCCGGGCTATGACACGGAGCAGGGCGGCCGCAAGCAGAACCTCGGAATCACCTGGGTACGCACGCTCTCGCAGAAGATGGTCAACGAGTTCCGTTTTTCGTTTGGCCGCATGAATGCCGGCTTCTGGCTGGCGGACCCGAACGGTGCAGCGGCACAGCAGGAGCAGGTCACGATTGCGAACCTGCTGACCTACGGTGTGAATGCAGCTTTCCCGCAAGGCCGTTTGATGAACACGTTCCAGTACCAGGACGCGCTCTCGTTCAGCTGGGGTAACCACACCACGAAAATCGGCGCGGACGTTTCTCGTGCCCAGGTGAAGGCTAACGTTCCGTTCAACTCGCGTGGCACCATTGGCTTCACCGACGGTGGCGGCTACACGGCTCTGGCCAATTTCATCGACAACTTCACTGGCGCCAGCGCACAGGCCGGAAAGGTCTTCGGCAGCCCGGTCGTTTACCCGAACCAGCTCACTCAGGCCTACTACATACAGGATACGTGGAAGCTGCGTCCGAACCTGACGCTCGACTACGGCATTCGTTACGAATATTACGGAACGCCGATCAACGTTCTGCCTTATCCGGCAATCGACATGAACAGTCCGTTCATGGTGACGCCGGTTCGGCACGAGCTCCAGCCGGATTACAACAACTTTGGACCTCGCGTTGGCGTCGCCTACACTCCGCGGTTCTGGAATGGTCTCTTCGGCGACAACAAGACGGTCATCCGTGCCGGCTACGGCATGTTCTATGACACATTCTTCAACAACATCCTCGTAAACTCAGCAGCCAGCAGCCCGAATGTAATGGGTACGACGATTCAGGCTCCTGTCGGCGGGCGTGGTCTCTCTGGCGCCATGGAGTTGATCCCCAACATGAACTCTGTGTACAGCCCGACGGCTGCCATCACAGGAGTCGCCAACAACCTGGTTGCCCCCAACACGCACCAGTGGAACTTGGATATTCAGCGTGAGTTGCCCGGCAGCTTTACCTTGACAACTGCCTACGTCGGAAGCCGCGGTATTCGCCTGTTCGTCAACGATCAGCTCAACCCCGGCGTCAACGGCGTTCGCCTGAACCCGAACGTAGGCAATTACGGTGTCCGCACCAACTCCGGCGACTCTATCTATCATGGATTGAACGTGAAGGTCGATCGCCGCTTCACGAACGGCCTGCTGTTCCGTGCGGCATATACCTATTCGAAGATGATCGATACCGGCTCCGAAGTGTTCACGAGCACGGGCGGCAGTTCGTACGCGCAGAGCACCCGCGCACTCGAACGCGGCCTCTCGGCTTATGATCGCCGCCAGCGCCTGGTACTCACCTACGTGTACGACATTCCGAACATGAAGTTCAGCAAGAGCTTCCTGAATGGAATCTCCTACATTGCTCGCGATTGGCAACTATCGGGAACGACCTCCTTCCAGGCCGGCGCTCCTGAGACCGTCTACATCAACGGCACGGATACAGACCAAGACTTAAACGCGGGCAACAACCGCCCGAATCTCGGTAACCCGGCTGCACCCATCACGCGCTGGGCGATTGACGGATCGTTCATCAAGCAGACTGCCGGAAAGCTGTACGACGGTCACGATTATTACCAGCACGGAGGGACGGTCACCCCCGTTACCGTTAACGATGTGCACTGGCTCATACAGCCGGGTATCGGCAATGTAGGCCGCAATACGTTGATCGGTCCGGGGCGTCAGGACTGGGATATGGGCATCGTTCGTCGCTTCAAGCTGCCTATGGAAGGACATCAGTTCGAGTTCCGTACCGAGATGTTCAACATATTCAATCACCCGAATCTTGGGAACGTGAACTACAACGTGCGCAGCAAGTACTTCGGCGACGAGTACAACACCCGCGAGGGTGGCCGTACGCTTCGTTTCAAAGTGAAGTACTCGTTCTAAGGTTTGCAACATATCTGCGGTCCTGAAAACTAAAGGGGAAGCCTGTGAGGGCTTCCCCAATTATTTAGAACTAGCGACCTGACATCTTCCTGCCAAACCCTACCTGCCAAACATCGGATAGTGCGACGCCGCGCCCATAAAGAACAACATAGGGAACGACAGCCAGAAGTTTGCTCTCGATGCCACGAAGGCCAACCGCGAGAGCTTCGCCGCTTCTGCCGGCATCGGAGTTCCTTTCGCGGCGCTCTCGGCCGTCCAACGAATTAGTTTCTTCTGCGCGCGCCAGATGATGCCCCAGACGTTCATCATCATGACCCAGCCCAGCCCTCCGCCGACCCCAATCGCCAGCAGGCGATTGCTTTCCCATCCCTGCGAGTTCACCGCAAGAAAAACCCACGACGCGGCGATCACGATCACGGCAACGATGACGCCCAGCAGCACGCCTCGGTCGTTCAACTTGCCCATCATCAGTATGCCAATCATCAGCACGGACGCCAGAGTCCATATACCGAAGAAGCTGCCGATTGCTGCTCCCCCACTCGCGTTCACGCCTTCGGCAATTGCATTGCGCTTGTCGGTTCCGACGATCACCATCCAGTACCAGACACCCGCGAAGACGGTCACGACGGAAGCCCAGCGAAACCACCACAGGGCGCGCGGCATCAGCGTTGGCACTACTTTGCCCCTGGTCGTGGCGTCCAGTTCGCGCATTAGGGGAACGTTCACCAGGTTGAAAAAGTACAGCAGGCCCACCCAGGCGATGCCGGCGAGGAAATGCACCCAGCGGAGCATCATCAACACGTTCGTATTCGCATCTTGAGGGAAAATGATATGCGGCGCCAGCTCCGCAACAGAGCTTGTGTACATTTGTCCTCCTGGTACGTCTAAGGTAAGGTTGCGCGTTAAGGTTGCGCGCTGAAAAGAATTCCGCGGCAGCTACCAGGCGTGCATCTATCGGTAGATGCTTTCCGCGCAGGCGCATTCTATACTGCCCGGGCAACAACTCTGCGGAGGTTGAATTTGAGTCTCCGCAGCCGTATCGTAGTCGTGTCTGGCCGCCCATGCGCAGGGTAGTCGTCGGCACATCAATAACGCGCAACACAGGTGGTTGGCTGTTTACTCAGCAATTGGCTGTTTGACCAAGGAGACACCAAAACTTATGGACAACAAGCCAGCACAGAACATTCAGGACTCATTTCTGAACACAGCTCGCAAGGATAAGGCAGTCATCACCATTTACTTGCTCAGCGGCGTCAAACTTTCTGGACGTATCCGGTCTTTCGATAAGTATTCCGTGGTGCTGGACACGAACAACCAGGAGCAGCTCATCTTCAAGCACGCCATTTCGACTGTCGTTATGGCGCGTCCCATGCACCCGCCAGGTTCGCCCGGCGAGCGCGAACCGCGCGTAGTCACTCCGCAGACCGCCCAGGCTTCACAGCCTGCAACCGCCACTCCGCCCAACAATACGGAGAGCTAGTATTCCGCGCGGCCCTAAGCATACGAATCTGCATCACCGCATTCTCGGCGCACGCACTTCCCATGATCCGCACGGAGCTGCGGACCAGGAACGCGCGTTCCTGGTAGGCGTCGATTATCGCCTGCGGCGTCGCGATACGTCTCCCAAAGCCGAACTGGCAGATCATGACGATGTGAAGACCGGCGCTTCGCGCGCCGGTCGCATCGCGCCAATACCGGCGTCCGCTCGCGCGGCACGCAGCGCGCTCGCTGCGTCCGCCGACCTGGCCGAAGACCGGGCGCTTCCATTCACCGCCGAAGAGTCGCTCGATGAACTTGCCGAACTTGCGTCGAGTGCAGGGGCAACCATCGTTGGCCGCTTCCTGCAGCATCGAGATCGACCCGATTCCGCAACGCTTGTTGGGCGCGGCAAACTGGAAGAGATTGCCGGAGCGATTGCGTCCGCGGATGCCCATCTCGTTATCTTCGATCATGAACTCACGCCGTCGCAGCAACGCAATGTGGAAGCCGAATTGAAGTGCCGCGTCATCGATCGAACGCAGCTTATTCTCGACATCTTTGCGCGCCATGCCCGCACACGCGAAGGTCAGCTCCAGGTGGAACTCGCACAGTTGGAGTACCTCTTGCCGCGTCTCGCCGGACGCGGCATTGAGATGTCGCAGCTTGGCGGAGGCATCGGAACACGCGGTCCCGGCGAAACGCAACTCGAAACGGACCGCCGCAAGATCTATCGCCGAGTACGCCACGTCAAGGAACAGCTTGAGAACGTTCGCCGAATTCGTTCTCAGCAACGCCAGCGTCGCGAATCTGTTCCCGTAGCCACCGTTGCCCTTGTTGGCTATACCAACGCTGGGAAATCGACGCTGTTCAATGCGCTCACTCGCGCCGGAGTTCTTGAGTCGAAGCGCATGTTCGCCACGCTTGACCCCACGCTGCGGTCGGTCACGCTTCCGTCACGCCGCCAGGTCCTGCTTTCGGACACCGTCGGCTTCATCCGCAACTTGCCGCACACCCTCGTGTCTGCGTTCCGCGCCACTCTGGAAGAGGTGAAGCGCGCCGCTCTGCTGCTGCACGTCAGCGACGCGACTTCTCCCTATGCAGCCGAACAGAAGGTGCAGGTGGAAGGCGTGTTACGCGAACTGGAGTCATATGACAAGCCCTGCATCAACGTAGTAAATAAGACCGATATGCTACCCGCCACCAGGCGCGAATCGCTCATCGACAACGACAAGACGGTGCACGTTTCGGCCGCAAAAGGTATCAACCTGGAACGCCTGCTCGAAGCTATCGATCACGCCATCGAGCAGAACCCACTCCGCCTCATGCACGTGCGCGTACCTCAGTCAGAGGGCAAACTGCTTTCTCTGCTCGACGCCAGGGCGCGCATCAACTCACGCGAATATCAGGATGGATTGGTAGATATAGAGGCGCAGGTGCCGGAGTCCGTGGCACGCCGCCTGCGTGAATTCGAAGTCGCCACGCGCGCACGCGGTTCTAAGCGGTAGCCAAGTTCACATGAAGTGTTGCCGCTAGAACTTGTGGCCCTGCCCGATTCTGCACGTGACGGCTTACAGTTGCACCCAGCCCCCGCGAATGAGGGCCAGACCCAGGGCGCCGACGATCAACCAGAGAACGATGCCCTGTAGCAGCGGACGCACGCCCACTCGCTTGATCTGCGCGGGCGAGAGACTTGCGCCGATGAGGAACAGCGTCAGTGTGAGCCCGATTCGTCCAGCGTGGTAGAGCGCGCTCCACACCTGCGCGCCGGCCGTCGCATAGGAATTCACAACCGCCGCAAGCACGAATAGGAAGATGAACCACGGCACCTGCACGCCAGCGCGAGCGCCGGTTTCCGCCGAGCATGCCTTCCTGCGCTGTAAGGCCGCCACGCCCAGAGAAACAGGGATGATCCAGAGAGCGCGAGCCAATTTCACCGTCGTACCCACGGCGAGCGCCACGGCTCCGAACTTAGCCGTCGCTCCTACGACGGAACTCGTGTCATGGATTGCCAGCGCTGCCCACAATCCAAACTGCTGCTGAGTAAGTCCCATGGCCGTGCCGATAATGGGGAAAATGATCAGTGCGACGGAATTGAGTATGAAGACCGTTCCCAGCGAAACGGACATCTCGTCTTCTGTTGCGCCGGTGATCGGTCCCACGGCGGCGATTGCGCTTCCGCCACAGATCGCTGTCCCCGTCGATATCAGGAAAGCCGCACGCGGATGCACATTCATCATGCGGCCCAGCGCCCAGCCCAACGTCAGCGCAAATGCAATGCCCACCGCCGTGTACGCAATGCCCGAACGCCCGGCGCGAAGCACCTGGGACAAATTCATGCCGAACCCAAGCCCCACCACGGATGCCTGTAACAGCCATCTAGATCCTTTGCGCGACTCCTTCGCGTAGGGGTGGGTAGCGACGAAGCCGAAGATCAACCCCGCGCCGAGCGCCAGAGGCGGCGATGCCCACGGCGAAACCGCGAACAACACTCCTATCAAGAACAGCAGTTTTGAGTGCATCACCGGAAGTTAACAGAGGAACAGGATGTTGGAACAGTAGAAGGATGGTTCGCCCAGCGCGGGAACAAAGTGAGGGGTAACCAAAATAGGCGCGCGGCCAAGAAGCGGTGACATTTCCTTGGCCGCACGCCCATTCGATCCCGACTCGGATCGGAGGTGATAGCTTTATGGTACCCCTGCGGTTGACCTTGTCAAGTGAACTCGCGAGTAGCGGAAGCGTTTCGGCGAACTGCGCTTCTGGCCTGCCTTTCGCGCCAACTCACGCCGGGAACCCTCATCGATGCAGGAGTTTCGCGATTTTGGTTTCAGCCAAGGGATCCTTCGACTCGGGCTTGAGCCCATCGCTCAGAAGGACAATTTTATCCTGCTCAGTAGCTCAGCATCTGCCGAGTTTCAGAGAGCGCAGCCCTTGTTCCGCGCCTGCTTTCGTTGACACTATCCTGTCAAGACTGCTAATCTTCTCGGTTCAGAACCCCTTTCTATTCTCTCATTAGGCTTACTAAATAAGGATGGAACAGACTCTTAGGCAAGTAGGCGAATTACTGCTTGGGGCCGTGCCGACAGCGGTGCTCCTGCTCCTCGTATATGCCGTGTACCACTTCCTGGTGCACCGCCCACTCGAGGGCATTTTGGCCGAGCGCCTTAGCCGAACGGAAGGCGCTATCGAGAAAGCTCGCGCCGACGTGGCCGCCGCCGAAGCCAAGACGTCGGAATACGAATCGCGTTTACGGGAAGCGCGTGCGTCCATCTTCCGCCAGCAGGAAGCCCGCCGCCAACAGGCGCAGCAGGCCCGTGCCGCCGCAGTGGCGGAAGCACGTGGCCGAGCCGACGCTCAGGTCCAGGCCGCCCGCCAGGCCTTGCAGCAGGATATTGAGGGCACCAAAGCCGGTCTTCAGGTAGAAGTCGAAAGACTTGCGTCGGAAATCATACGCACCATTCTGCAACCCGCCGGCAAAGGACAAATTCCGGCCATAGGCGGGCAGCGATGAAAATCCTAAATCGGTCTATCTTCGGAGTCATTCTTCTGGCATTCGTGTTTGCGGCCTCCGCTCCCGCCGTGAACGCGCAGCACGAACCCGCACCGACAGTACAGGGCGAGTCCGCCGAACACCAGCAGGCGGCAGGCGATCCTAATGCCGCGGCGGATAGTGAACTCGCTCATGAATCCAAGGAAGCCGAAGGTGAAGGCGGGCATCAGGCATTCAAGCAGTCGCCCATGGTCAAACGGCTTGCCACGTCGATTGGTATTCACCCCGCAGTCGCCTACTGGGTCTTCCTTGTTCTGAATTTTGTTATCCTCGCCATCTTCTTCTACTGGCTCCTGGTAAAGAAGCTTGACCTGGGCAACACCATGCGCGCCCGCACCGCCAGCATTCAGAAGGGAATGGAAGAAGCGCGCCGCGCCAGCGAAGAAGCGAACGCCCGTCTCGCTGCCGTTCAGGGCCGTCTGGATCGGCTGGACGCCGAAGTCGCCGATATCCGTATCGCCGCTGAAACAGATTTTGCAGCAGAAGAAGCGCGCATCCGCCAGTTCGCGGATGAGGATGCCCGCCGCGTCATAGTTGCCGCCGAGCAGGAGATCGCCGCCGCAGCCAAGAGCGCGCGTCGCGAGTTGAAGGCTTATGCCGCCTCCATCGCCGTCGATCTCGCGGCTAAAAAGATTCGTGTGGATGGCGCGACGGACGAGGCGCTTGTTCGCGATTTCGTCGATCAGCTTGCGCCTGGGCGCGATGGAAAGGACGGAAAATAAATGGCCGTCTTTGAGAGTCGCTACGCCCGCGCCTTCGCCGATGTTGTGCTGGAAATGAAGCTTGACCCGGACTCAACCGTTCAGCAGTTGCGCGATTTTGTCGCTCTGCTCGACTCCGCGCCCGAGTTGCGCGGAATCTGGGAGAACCCATCTGTTCCGGGCGAGCAGAAGCGAAATCTGTTGGACGCCATTGCCGCCCGCATTGGGGCTGCGCGGCCGTTGCGCAACTTCATTGCCGTACTGATGGACCATCATCGCATCGCCGCGCTGCCGCAGATCGCAAGGCAGTTCGAAATGGAACTGAACCAGCGCCTAGGTCGGGTTAAGGTGGAGATCGCCAGCGCCCGTGCCCTTTCGCAAGCCGAAATCGATGCCGTCAAGATGCAGGTCGCGCGACTTACTGGTAAGCAGGTGACCGCAAGCAGCAGTATCGACGCTGGGCTTATTGGCGGCGTCGTGGTGAAGCTTGGTTCCACCGTGTATGACGGTTCGGTGCGTGGACAGTTGCAGCGTTTGAAGGAAGAGTTAAGCGCCGAGTGATCGCGGCGCGCTACGCGGCATTCGTGCCGCGGTGGTAAATACAGGGATTCAAATCGAAAGGTTTTCAGTCGCTGGCTACCGGCCAGTGGCAACTGGATTTTATGGCTCAGATCAAAGCAGACGAGATCACGCAACTCATCCGTGAGCAGATTGAGAACTACGAGAGCAAGATCAGTGTCGATGAAGTTGGCACAGTGCTCTCCCTGGGTGACGGTATCGCCCGCATTCACGGTCTCGATAAGGTCATGTCCGGCGAACTGCTTGCCTTCCCGCATGGTGTGGCCGGTCTTGCCATGAACCTGGAAGAAGATCAGGTCGGTGCCGTAGTGCTGGGTGATTACACCGAAATCAAAGAGGGCGACGAGGTCAAGCGCACCGGACGCATCATGAGCGTGCCCGTCGGCGATGCCATGATCGGCCGCGTCGTTAACGGACTCGGCCAGCCCATCGACGACAAGGGCCCGGTTGCGACTGACCAGTTCCTGCCCGTTGAGCGTGTCGCTCCAGGCGTGATTGATCGCCAACCCGTACGCGAGCCCATGGCCACCGGTATCAAGGCCATTGACGCCATGATCCCGATCGGCCGCGGACAGCGCGAGCTCATCATCGGCGACCGCCAGACCGGCAAGACCGCCATCGCGCTCGACACCATCATCAATAGCCGCGGCAAGGGACTTATCTGCATCTACTGCGCCATCGGCCAGAAGCGTTCGTCGGTCGCACAGGTCGTGAAGATTCTGGAAGACAACGGTGCCATGGACTATACGATCGTGGTCTCGGCGTCAGCTTCCGATCCGGCCCCGATGCAGTACATCGCTCCGTACGCCGCATGCGCCATTGGCGAATACTTCCGCGATTCGGGACGCCATGCGCTGACTATTTACGACGATCTTTCGAAGCACGCTGCCTCATATCGCGAAATCTCTTTGCTGCTGCGTCGTCCTCCGGGTCGCGAAGCTTATCCGGGCGACGTGTTCTATCTCCACTCCCGCCTGCTGGAACGCGCCTCCAAGATGAGCGACGCGAAGGGCGGCGGGTCGTTGACGTCGCTGCCCATCATCGAAACGCAGGCTGGAGACGTCTCGGCCTACATTCCGACGAATGTTATTTCGATCACCGATGGCCAGATATTCCTCGAATCGGACTTGTTCAACTCCGGCATCCGTCCGGCGGTGAACGTTGGCCTTTCGGTCAGCCGTGTCGGTTTCTCGGCGGCCATCAAGGCGATGAAACAGGTTGGCGCAACGCTGAAGCTTGAACTTGCGCAGTTCCGTGAACTGGCGGCTTTCGCGCAATTCGGCAGCGATCTGGACAAAGCGACGCAGGCGCAGCTCAATCGCGGCAAGCGCCTGGTGGAAGTGTTGAAACAGCCGCAGTTCCAGCCGCTCTCGTTCGCCAAGCAGATTACTATCATCTACGCCGGAACCAACGGCTTCCTTGACGAACTGCCGGTTGAGCAGATTACTGCCTTCGAGAAGCACCTCTACTCATACGTGGAGACGATGAACCCCGGCTTGTTCAAAGCGATCGAAGAAAAGAAAGTGCTCGACGATGCGATCAAGGCCGATCTGAAGAAGGTCATCAACGAAGCAAAAGAACGCTTTGCCGCCGAGCACGCAACTGCCGCTGGCGCACTGTAGATCCTGAACGCTGTCGGACTTTGAACGCAGTAGGATTATTGAACAAAGTAGCGGCCGTGAGCCGCGACCGAAGTAGCTGGCCACTGGCAACTGGCCACTGGCAACTAAATCAATGGCTAACGTACTCGACATTCGCCGGCGCATTCGAAGCGTGACCAACACGCGGCAGATCACCAAGGCCATGAAGATGGTCTCGGCCGCCAAACTGCGTCGCGCGCAGGACCGCGCCCTTACTGCGCGTCCATACGCGCAGATGCTCACGAACGTGCTGAAGTCCGTGGTGTCGCGCTCCGAACTCTTTGATCCGGAAACCGGGGAAGCCCGCCATCCGCTACTCGCGCGCCGTCCCGAGCGCAACATTCTCGTCATCGTCGTAACCGGCGACAAGGGATTGGCTGGCGCTTTCAACACGAACATCCTGAAGACTGCATTCCGTTTTATCGAATCGAAAGCGGATTGCAATATCGACATCGAAGCTATCGGCCGCAAAGGTCGCGACATCTTCCGCCGCCGCTATCCCGCCGGTGAAGTTGGCGCAGAGCGCAACGGCCCGGTTCAGGTGGTTGGTGAGCAGGTGGGCCTGCTGAACAAGTTCGATTTCTCGCAGGTGCGCGCGATCGCCGCGGGTGTGATCGATCGCTATACTCGCGGCGAAATCGATGCCGTTTACCTGCTTTACAACGAATTCAAGTCCGTTATCGTGCAGCGATTAGTGGTGGACGAAATCCTGCCCATCGGAGAGATCGGCGAGAGAAAAGAGATTCTCCAGGCCGACGAACCTACGGCCGAGCAGAAGAAGCGGGCAGCCGAAGCCGCCGAGAGCGCAGGAGTGAGCGCATATGGGGTGGACACGCGCGAGATCGATCGTCGCGCCGCCACTTTCGGAACCGCCCCGGTGGACTACATCTACGAACAGCCCGCGGGCGATTTGTTCCGATCACTTTTGCCCAAGTACGTGGCCATACAGGTATTCCGCGCCATGCTGGAGTCGGTTGCCGCTGAGCATGCCGCCCGCATGACTGCGATGGATTCGGCAACGAACAATGCTACCGACATGATCGACTCGCTGACGCTCACCATGAACCGAGTGCGCCAGGCTTCGATCACGAAAGAAATTATCGAGATTGTCAGCGGCGCGGCAGCGCTTTAGAGCTGCTGAGCTGCTATAGCTACTGAGTCGCTAAGCCACTGGGCCGCAGTGTTGCAGGGCTTGCATTGAATGAGAATGGATTTGGGGTCAGCTTAGTAGCTCAGAAGCTCAGCCGCTTAGAAACTTACTTTTAGAGACTTTATGGAAAACTTTGGACACGTAATTCAGATTTCCGGTCCCGCCGTGGACGTGCAGTTCAGCGAACAGAAGCTGCCTCCTATTTACCAGGCGGTTCGCGTCGTCAGCGACGGATTCAATGTGCCCCAGCCCATCGACGTGGTACTTGAGATTCAGCAGCACCTTGGCGAAGGACGCGCGCGTTGTGTCGCCATGCAGCCCACGGACGGCATGGTTCGGGGCATGAAGGCCATCGACATGGGTGGTCCTATCAGCGTGCCGGTGGGACGCGAAACGCTGGGCCGCATCATGAACGTGATCGGCGAACCGGTCGATCAACTCGGTCCGATTAAGTCGGATACGAAGATGCCGATCCACCGTCCCGCTCCTGCATTCGACGAGCAGGCTACCAGCGCCGAAATGTTCGAGACTGGCGTCAAAGTCATCGACTTGATCCAGCCCTTCTTGAAGGGCGGCAAGATCGGTCTGTTTGGCGGCGCAGGTGTCGGCAAGACGGTCGTCATCATGGAGCTTATCAACAACGTTGCGAAGCAGCACGGCGGATATTCCGTGTTCGCAGGCGTTGGCGAGCGCACCCGTGAAGGCAACGATCTCTGGCTGGAAATGTCGGAGTCGGGTGTTATCTCGCCAGGCGATCCGTCAAAGTCCAAAGCGTCGTTGATTTACGGACAGATGACCGAGCCCCCCGGAGCGCGTCTCCGCGTAGCGCTGACCGGGCTAACTGTGGCCGAGCACTTCCGCGATCACGAAGGCGCAGACACGCTGCTCTTTATAGACAACATCTTCCGTTTCACGCAGGCCGGTTCTGAAGTTTCCGCGCTGCTGGGCCGCATGCCGAGCGCCGTCGGATATCAGCCAAACCTAGCCAGCGAAATGGGCGAACTCCAGGAACGCATCACCTCGACGAACCGCGGTTCCGTGACGTCCGTGCAGGCGATTTACGTGCCCGCCGACGATCTCACCGACCCGGCTCCCGCGACCACCTTCGCTCACCTCGATGCGACGACCGTGCTCTCGCGTCCTTTGACCGAAATCGGCATTTACCCTGCCGTCGATCCGCTTGCTTCGACCTCGCGCATTCTCGATGCGCGCATCGTCGGCCAGGAACACTACGACGTGGCGCAGGGCGTGAAGCGAATCCTGCAGCGCTACAAGGACTTGCAGGACATCATCGCCATTCTCGGCATCGACGAATTGAGCGAAGACGACAAACTGACCGTCGCCCGGGCACGCAAGATCCAGAAATTCCTCTCCCAGCCGTTCCACGTTGCCGAGCAGTTCACGGGCATCAAAGGACGCTACTGCAAGATCGAGGACACGGTGCGCAGCTTCCGCGAGATCATTGAAGGCAAGCACGATAACGTCCCAGAGCAGGCCTTCTACATGGTCGGCGCAATCGAAGAAGTGCTTGAAAAGGCAGAGAAGCTGAAGAGCGCAATGGCCACTGCGTAAGAAAATAGTTGTCAGTAGCCGGTTGCCAGCAACAGCACACGACTGAGCTTGGAGCTTGCAACTGAGAACTGATAACTGGCAACTGGCAACTGGCAACTGGTATCCGGCAACTGGAAACTGACGAATGGCAGAGACTTTCGAACTCGAAATTGTCACACCCGACCGGCTCGTCGTGAAGGACGTTGCCGAGGAGATGCAGATCCCCGGCGCAAACGGGTATCTCGGAATCCTGCCCGGACACGCTCCGCTGATTACCGAACTTGCTGTGGGTGCGATCACTTACCGCACGGCGGGCACGGTCACGCGACTCTGCGTCGCATGGGGCTTCGCCGAGGTATTACCGGACAAGGTCACTATCCTGGCTGAGACTGCTGAACGCGCCGAGGAAATTGACGTTGCACGTGCACAGAGGGCCCATGACCGAGCCGAACAGTGGCTCAAGAGCAATGATCCGAACGTGGACTACAAGCGAGCCGAAGAGGCTCACATGCGCGCCGAAGCCCGCCTGCATGTCGCACAGACGACTGCCGCAAACAAGTAGCTAGAGCCGACCACGAACTTCGTCCCGAGGCCGAACGCCTCGGGATTTTTGTTTCCGGAGCACGGCTTAGGGTAGACCGCGCCGGAGTCCCGCAGACGATCAGGGTTCACTAACCTCGCCCGCTCCCCGGTTCCTGGCCTTCTGTTAAACTTCTCAGTTCTTTGTGCCGCGATTCGCGCGCCTGTGGGGTGTGCGCGTTGGGCTCCTATATCTCCTCCGTGAGGCAATTATGGCGATGGGTGTAAGCGATATCAGGAACGTTGGCGTTATCGGTGCTGGCACGATGGGCAACGGCATTGCTCACGTTTTTGCCAAAAGCGGTTATAGCGTCACGCTTGTTGACGTCGAGCAGCGCTTTCTCGATCGCGGGATGCAGACGATCACGAAGAACATCGAGCGCGAAGTCGCCAAGAACAAGCTTACTGCTGACGATCGCGATGCAGCTCTGAAGCGCATCACGCCCGCGCTCGACCGAAAGCAGCTCGCAGCCTGCGACTTCATCGTCGAGGCGGCCTCGGAGCGCTTCGAGATCAAGATGGAAATCTTCCGCGATCTCGACCAGATTTGCCGCCCTGAAATTGTTCTCGCTTCGAACACATCTTCCATCTCCATAACGAAACTCGCGGCCGTGACGAAGCGTCCGGAGCAGGTGATTGGCATGCACTTCTTCAATCCCGTTCCGATGATGAAGCTGGTGGAAGTCATCCGCGGACTTGCCACGTCGCACGAAACGTATCAGGCGACGAAAGAGCTGTCGTTAAAACTGGAGAAGACTCCAGTGGAAGTGAATGACGCGCCGGGGTTCGTTTCTAATCGAGTGCTCATGCCGCTTATCAATGAAGCGATCTACACGGTGATGGAAGGCGTGGCGACTCCCGAGGCGGTGGACGAGGTATTCAAGCTTGGCATGGCGCATCCAATGGGCCCGCTGACGCTGGCTGACTTTATCGGCCTGGACATCTGCCTTGACATTATGCGCGTCATGCACAACGGGCTAGGCGATCCCAAGTACCGCCCCTGCCCTTTGCTTATCAAGATGGTGGACGCCGGATGGCTGGGGCGCAAGTCCGGACGTGGCTTCTACAAGTACGAGTGACGCAGGGTAAGCGTCGCGAAGCTCTTCGAATCTGGCGTTTACGATCGCGGGACGGTTCGAGAGCTACTGGGCACAACAGCGCCATGAGAATGACGGAAGAGAAAACGCGCGACTGGCCGTTTTACGTGCTTGGCTCGCTGCTGGGTATTGCTTCCGGAATCGTGCATGTCGGCGTGGAAGACCCGCTGTTGACTGCCTTGTTCGTGGTGGCCTCAACCATGTGTCTGGGGTTTTTGCGCCCGCGCCGGCCTTGGCGATGGACGCTTCTCGTCGGCATCATGGTGCCAATTGTCATGCTCACCGCGAATCTACTGAACTACTACACGACATTTACGCGCGTCGGTTTGTATGGTTCGGTAATCATCATTCTGCCCGGCATCGCCGGCGCATTCGGCGGCATGTTCGGTCGCCGTGTTCTGCAAGAAATTTCATTCAGTAAGAAATAGAGTTTCGACTCAGTGTGCTGCGAACAGTTCGGTTCAGTCGAGATGCCTAGCTGAATGAAGAACTTCACTGAGTTACTGTCTAGCTACTCCCGCAATGATTACGTTCCGGCTATTCTCGCGGAATGGGTGTATCCCTCACGGTCCTTGCCAGCGGCAGCGGCGGGAACAGCACGGCAATTTCATCGTCCGGGACCACGTTGCTTGTGGATATAGGGCTTTCCTGCAAAGAGACGTGCCGGAGACTGGCCGAGCGCGCGCACGATCCCGGCGCAATCGACGCCATCCTGATCACTCACGAGCATTCTGACCATGTGCAGGGCGTTTACGTGATGGCGAAGAAGTTTGGGATTCCCGTATTCATGACGGGTGCAACGCACCAGGCATGGTCGCGTTGGGCGCGGGACAGCGCAGGCAACAAAGTTTCCATCGAGCGCATTGAGATATTTGAATCGGGCCGCAAGTTTCAGGTCGGCGACATCGAAGTGACTCCGTTTACGATTCCCCACGATGCGGTGGACCCCGTCGGGTTCACCTTCCATGTTGAGGGTGTAAAGCTTGGCGTAGTAACCGATCTCGGATACATGCCGGCGAGCGTGAAGGAGCACATCCGCAAATGCCACGGCCTGGTGATCGAGTCCAATCACGATTTGGAGATGTTGCGGGGAGGCCCGTATCCATGGGCTGTTAAGCAACGGGTTATGAGCCGGGTGGGGCATTTGTCGAACGAGGCTCTCGCAGAATTCCTCGCCAGCGACTATGATGGTGACGCGGCTTTTTTGATTCTGGCGCATCTTTCGGAAGCGAATAATCATCCTGAAATCGCGAGGGTGGCCGCCGAACGCGCGCTGGGATCGCGATGCAGTTTGTTGCACAATCGTCTTGTGCTGGCTTCGCAGAATCAGCCGCTGGAGACGTTTACGCTGTAGCAAAACAAGATATGAGCGAGTGCACAGATCGAGTTGTCGGAGGCATACTGGCGGGGTGGCGCTACGACATTTCGGGTCTCGCGCCGGAAATGTGTGGCGACTACGAAGCCCATCTTGCTGCATGCGAACGTTGCCGCAGCAAGCAGCGTCTCCACCGCACGATTGATATCTCGCTGATCGTGCTTGCCTCAATGTCGGCAGTCGTATTCCTGTTCGGCTACGGAATAATCCGGCACTTTGGCCCGAAGCACGCGTTCATCCTGGAAATTGCGGCGCTTGGCGGGTTTGTACTCTCAACGCTCATCTGGCTCATTGTTGCCATCTCTACACCGGCTCCGCTGGTTGTCGTTGGAGCGGCGCGCACAGGCGCGCGACTGGTGCATGATCGCTTACCGCCGGAAATCCGCGAACGCATTCCGGAAGAATTACGTCTTAAAATCTCCGGCCAGTCCTGAGCCGGAAGGCATCTTCTCATCGAAGTTTGAGTTTCTGGCAGTAGCGACCTTCTCTATTGCGTGATCAGGCCGCCGGTGAGATCGGTGATGTCGCCAATGCGGTGTTCGAGGCACCAGCGTTCGAGCGAGTCGACGATTTTTTCGCAGGCGCAGGGATCCCAGAAATTTGCGGTGCCTACCTGCACGGCTGCGGCACCCGCCAGAAGAAACTCGATTACGTCTTCCGCCGTCGAGATTCCGCCCATGCCGATGACGGGAATTTCTACCGAGTGAGACGCCTCGTAAACCATGCGAACCGCAATCGGTTTGATAGCTGGACCGCTGAGGCCGGCGGTGATGTTGGAGATGCGTGGGCGTCGCGTTTCGGGATCGATGGACATGCCGACGAAGGTATTGACCAGCGAGAGCGCGTCGGCTCCTGCATCTTCCGCGGCGCGCGCCATTTGCGGAATACTGGTGACGTTGGGTGAGAGCTTGACGATGAGTGGACGTTGCGAGGCGCCCTTGGCGCAAGCGACCACTTCCGAGAGCAGAACCGGGTCCTGACCGAAAGCGATGCCGCCGTGCTTCGTGTTTGGGCAGGAGACGTTCAGTTCGTAAGCGGCGATGCCTTCCCCTTCGTTAAGGATGTGGATCACCGTTTCGTAATCCTGGACGGTGTAGCCGAAGACATTCGCGATCACTACTGTGTTCGGCACCTTGCGAAGCAGCGGCAGCTTCTCCTCAACAAAAGCCCTTGCACCGATGTTTTGCAGCCCGATTGCGTTCAGCATTCCCGCGGCGGTTTCAAACAATCGCGGCGGCGGATTACCCGGCATCGGCTCGCGCGAGAGTCCCTTAACGCAGAATCCGCCGAGCTTGGCAAGCGTGACGATGTCCTCGAACTCTATGCCATAGCCGAACGTTCCGGCGGCTGCGATGACAGGATTTTTGAACGTGATCCCGGCAAAGCGCACGCTCATATCGAGTGCAACGGGCGCATGAGGGCGCAGCGGTTTCTCGGGCGTTTTTGTGTCCTGTGGGCTCATCGCATTTGCTCCTTGGTCCTGCTCGGCGTGGGAGAGTCGGCGAAGGCTTCTGTGAGCACGCGTCCCATGGCGCTGGCCGGCGGGTTGACGCCAAGCAAGGACGACAACGTGCTTGCCAGATCCACCGGCTCGCAAGCGCTACGATACTGGCCGGCGCGGAATGAAAGTCCGTAAAGTCCGAGCGGAACGTGCGTGTCATAGCTGAAAGGCGTGGAGTGATCGACCGGATCGTACTTTGACCCGGTCACGAACGGTCCCGGCAGCCCCATCACGTACCAGGTCGAATACGGCGAGTAGCTGTTGAAGTAGCGACGACGGAATGCAGAAGGCGGCAAATCGCCGCTGGCGAGCTGCGACTTCGTAAAGAACTCGCGGAACCCGCTCTGCAAAAGTTCGTTGCCGACGGCCCTTTCAGCCTCCGCTTCTTTCATATTTACAGCGCCAAACGCTTCCTCGGATAAGTAGAAGACAGGGAACTCCAGGTCGCGGATATATTCGGCGCGACGGCCCAGGCGAGCGGAGAGCGCGGCGTTCACCTTTGTCTCGAGTTGGTCGGGATTCACGTTCGCGGCCGGGAGTCGAAGCGACGCAGCGTAGGCCGGCAGCGGCGACGAGCCATGGTCGGCCGTGATGGCGATGGTGACGTTCGCGAGCCCAATCTGGCGACCGATGAATGCGAAGAACTCGGCTAGCTGGCGGTCGAGCGCAAGCAGCATCGCACGCTCTTCGGCGGAATCGGGACCCACCTTGTGGCCCAGAATATCGTGCGACGAAATACTGACGCTGAGCAGGTCCGTGGTCTTGCCGGTACCAAGCTTTTCTTTTACGAAGAGTTCACGGGCAAACTCAAATTCGTAGTCATTGGCAAACGGCGTGGGACCGACTGTGTCGTAGAAGCTTACGGGTGTGCCATCCGGCTTCTTCTGCGGCACAGTGGTGCGCAGTGTCTTGCCGTCCGCATCCTTCCAAGTCAGGTTCAGATATTTCTCGGCGCGATGGCCGGAGTTGAACTCAGCGGCCCACGCGGGCAACTGCTTCATGTAGTAGCTGGAAGTAACCCACAACCCGGATGCACGGTCTAGCCAGAAGGCGCCATCGGCGGCAAAGCCTACAGGAAGGATGGCGGCGCGATCCTTCAGCGCGATGCCGAAGACGCGAGACTGGCCACCGGTCGCAAGCTTGAGTTCGTCGGCGAAGGTGCTGGTAAGCAGGTTGCGCGGCGACGAGCCTGAGCCTCGGACGCTTGCGCCGACGACGGTCGTATTCTCGTCCTCGACGGCTTGCACGTTGCGCTTGCGTACCGGGTCGTACCACCCGTTCGACATGATGCCGTGCCCAACCGTGTAGGAGCCGGTACCCAGGGTCGCGTGTCCGGGAGCGGTCCGCGTGTTGGCGTACTCGTAGTTGCAGTTGGTGAACCAGGCGCCACGGTCCAGGATGAGACGGAAGCCGCCCTCGGTCAACTGGTCGTGATAGCGCTCCAGTACGTCCTCGCGAAGCTGGTCGACAACGAAGACGACAACGAGTTTAGGGCGCGCGTTATAAGCGGAAGCCAACGCACTCGATGCGAGCAGGAGTGCGACGATGAGTACGGCCGGTAGGCGCTTAAGTTTGTTGTGCATGAGCACGAATAGTTTACATCGGGTGCGGCAGAACATGGCCAGCGCGCCTGCCGTTCCTCGCAGTTGGCCTGTTCATGAAAGCCACGTCGCGGCACTACTCGGGCGAATATCCAAACGAGGTGAGTGGTACATTTATTGTTTGCCGATGCACCCATGCCTGGTGCCAAGGGGACTGGACCTATGCTCGATCTTGCATTCGTACGAGACAATCTTCCGATCGTGGTAGAGAAGCTGCGGCAGCGCGGGATGAATCCCGGCGATGTGCTGAAGGATTTCAACGAAATCGACCAGCACCGTCGCGCCGCGATTACCGAAGTGGAAACTCTGAAGTCGCAACGTAACAAACTGACGGAAGAGATTGCCCGGCGAAAGAAGAACAAAGAGAACGCGGACGAGCTGATTCAGGAGACGAAGCAGATGCGCGAGCGCATTCCAGCGCTTGAGCAGACGGCCGAGGCTGCCGAGAAGGAGTTGCGCGGGATTCTGTCTGGCATCCCGAACCTGCCGCACGAGAGTGTTCCGGTTGGGCGGGATGAGTCGGCGAACCAGGAGGTCAAGCGCTGGGGCGACGCTCCCAAGTTTGACTTCCAGCCAAAGCCGCATTGGGAGTTGGGCGAAGCGCTTGGCGTCCTCGACTTGGGCCGCGCCGCCAAGGTTACAGGCGCGCGATTCGCTGTGTATTGGGATCTGGGCGCGAAGCTGGAGCGAGCATTGATGAACTTCATGCTCGACCTGCATACCAGGAAGCACGGATACACCGAGGTCATGCCGCCGTACCTCGTGAATTCTGAGTCAATGTACGGCACCGGGCAGTTGCCGAAGTTCGAGGCAGACCTGTTCAGGGTGCCGCATGGCGAGCGTGACCTGTGGCTGATCCCGACTGCCGAGGTCCCAGTTACGAATCTTTACCGCGATGAGGTGTTGGACGCGGCGCGGCTTCCAATCTCGCTCACGGCCTACACCCCTTGCTTCCGCAGCGAGGCTGGTTCGTATGGAAAAGATGTGCGCGGCATCATCCGCCAGCACCAGTTCCAGAAAGTCGAACTGGTGAAGTTCGCCAAGCCTGAAGAGAGTTATGTCGAGCACGAAAAACTGACCCGCGACGCGGAAGAGGTGCTGGAGAAATTGGGATTGCACCATCGCCGCATGACGCTAAGTACCGGTGACATGGGCTTCTCCTCCGCCAAGACCTACGACCTGGAAGTCTGGTTGCCGGGCCAGGGATTGTTCCGGGAGATCTCGTCATGCTCCAATTTCGAAGCCTTCCAGGCGCGCCGCGCCAACATTCGCTATCGTCCGGAAGGGAAGAACAAGACTGAGCTCGTGCACACGCTGAATGGCAGCGGGCTCGCCGTGGGCCGCACATGGGTGGCGATCCTTGAAAACTATCAGCAGGCAGATGGCAGCGTTGTGATCCCCGAGGCCCTGCGACCGTATATCGATGCAGACAGGATCACGCCGAAGAAGTTTTAGTGGCGCACGAGCTACTGAGCCGCTGAGCTGCTGAGCCCAACTCCGTGAACGGCAAGTTCACCGGTCAGCGAGTCATCATGAGGTGCGCCTGCTTTTGGCACGACCGAAGGATCTGCTTTGTTCTCAGCACAGCACAAAGCAGATCCTTCGCTACGCTTGATCTCATAACGACGTTGGCTCCGAGCGGGAGTAGTGTTGTCTTTGTGCGAAGAGAACTGGCTACTCGGGCAGGAGCCAACGATGTTGATTGTAGGATGACGCTTCACCTCTCAACGTCTTTTTTCCACGTGCACGAGTCTGCCTACAATCTGAGCCCTGCCGAGCGGCAGGCTTTCTTTTTTCTGGTGGCGCGGATTAGTTGGCTTTGTCGGGTTTCGGCTGCAAGTCGAAGACGATAAGGTACGGGTTCGAGGTCGCGCTGACCAGGTATGCGGACGGAGTGTTTAACTCCATCACGAGCCGCACAACGCCTTCGGCGTTCCTGCCGATGCGGAAGTTCCTCACCATTCCAGCCGATGCCACCCCGCGTACCTTCATCTCCGGCGAAAGTTCAACGCCGTGCAGGTCAACGTAGATGCGGTCTGGGTTCGAGAGCTGGTGCGTTTGGAACTGCGCTGGTCCGCTTAGGCGGACGGAGACGAACGTATGGCCCGGGGTGACCTGCGTAATGACGGCGGTTATTGTAGGCACTCCGGCTAATTGTGGAACCGGAGAACCTGTCTCAGGAGAGCGTGTCTGGGGAGAGTCGGGCTCGGAAGAACCGGGCACAACCATTTCATTTGTTGGCGTCACGTGCGTCACGTCTGAAGGAAGCACCTGGGGTTCGGGCAGGGAAGGGGCGCTCTGCGCGACGTTGACCGAGTCAGTCGAAATCGACCTGGGAACCAACCGCCACGACAACGCGATAAGGGCGATGATTGCCAATGCCGAGGAGACTAGCAATAGCGTCCGCGAACTCGTGCGGTGCTCGGTTAGATCAAAGCTCGGGACTTCAAAAACCGGAACGCTTATTGCGATACTCGTCTCGGCCATGCTGGCGAAATCGTCGTTGGAGCACTGGGGGAAGCTCTCAGCGACGCCATCGGGCGGGTTCGCAGGCTCGGAGGCTTCGATGGCCGGTTGTTCAGAGCAAACGACTGGGGTGGGCAGCGAATCCGCAGCACGCTCCCACTGCAAAAGCTTCGTCACCTCGCGTGCGATCAGCTTCACCATCTTCAGGTCACGGATGTCGAAGTGGTTCGATTCGCCGGAGAAGACGCCAATCACTCCCGCTGGTTGCATACCACGCAGCAGCGGGACATAGATGATGGAGCGCACGCCGAAATCACGTGAGTGCATTCGGTCTACGATTGGGTGCGTTTCGGTATCGGCGCACAGTTGGGGAATGCCGGTGCGTATGCATTCTCCGGAAAGTCCGACGTTGCCTTCAGGGCGCGATCCGAGTTGTGGCGCGGCCTCGCCGCTGCGTGCGATGCACTCAAACTGATTCTGATTCGAGATGGCGATGGCCGCGCCACCGGCCATGGTCGCTAACCGTGCCTGGCGCGCGAGGTCCATGAGCTCAGAGTGCAGACGGCGCGTCTGCCCAACCTGCAGACCGTAGGCGAACGCCAGTATTGTCTGCAGAGTGCGGCGCGCGGTGTCGGCTTGCGGCACCCAGCGTGGCGCGATTATGCGCGAGCGTGGCTCGTGGCTCATGGCGACTGGTCCAAATAGTTCGAAATCGGGTCCCGGAAGTGTGTAGCGTGAACTCGCGAGTGTCAATGGCATGGAATGCGACTTGCTACCGGCACAATCCGAACGGCGAAGGCGTGCGCGGCGCAAATCCTGTTGACTTTGGAAGCAGAGTTGCTATATTCCCGCACCAGAGCACTAATCTATGAAGAGCCTTCACGATTTGCTTCGACAGAAAGAACTTGCGATGAAGCGCCTCGAAAAAGAAATCGAAGCCATTCGCGCAGTTATTTCCATGCTCGCCGAAGAAACCGAGCAGCCTGATGGGGTAGAGACCAGACAGGCAGTCGGCGCACCCGCTGTGCATCCGACGGCCACCATTCCCGCAGGTTACTACTCGGCAGTTTCGCAGAACGCGCCCGCTGAGATTCCGAAGCGCAACGGCAATTGGCCGTAGGCTTGGTTCGCTGCATTCGCGCGTCTCGCATCGCTCGCCAGTTACTTCGGTCATTCAACGGGCGTAACTAGCGGGTGCAGGCATTGTTTCGTACCATCCCACCCCGATGGGCTACCGTCGAGAAGAGCGTGTTCCGCTGCAAGTGCCGGCCCTGGTTTCCGGGCTGGATCGTGGCGGACGTGCGTTCATCCAGCAAGCCAGAACGCTGGATATATCTTCGGTTGGCGCACGCATCAGTGGACTCACGTACCAACTCGATCTCGGCTCCATCCTCTCCGTGCAACTCGGCGACCGCAAGGCGCGCTTCCAGGTTCTGTGGGTTGGAGAACCCGGCTCGGAGAGAGATGGCGAGATTGGCCTGAAGTGCGTCGAGGTAGGCACGCATACGAAGCGTCGCCTGCTTCACGTGGACGATGAGGAGTTCGAGATTGAAGCGCGCCGTGGGTTCCTGGAACTTGCGGGATACGAAGTAGCCTCGGCACGGTCTGGGCGTGCAGCCGTGGACCAGTTGCGGAACTACACGTTCGACGCGGTCATCCTCGACTATCCGCTCCACGATCTCGACTGCGGCGAACTCGTTGAGGCCATCAAACGGAACGCACCGCAGACCAAAATCATCATCTTGTCGGTGTATCCAGGCCGTATTCCGGAAGCCGTGCTGGCGCTTGCCGACGCCTTCATTCACAAGGGCGAGTCGCGACAGAAACTCTTAGTTGTGCTGGGAGAGACGGTTGGCCCGGGTTCTGGACTGAAGTGGCCGCTGGTACGCTCGAATTCGCGCTTCGCGATTTGCGTGCCCGTCAAGGTCAAGGTTTTCCGGTCAGGAAATCCCTTGCATATCGTTGGCACGTCGATCGATCTGAACGAAACGGGCATGGGCGCAGTACTGGACCAGGCCCTACTGCCGGGCGAGAATATCACCGTCGCGTTCCGCCTGCCGATGTCGGAAGAGGTGTTCGAGGCGCGCGCTACGGTGCGCCGGCGCTCAGGTTCGCAATACGGCTTCGAATTCGTCAGCATCGATCCGCAGCAGCAGGAGGCCATCCGCGCGCTGTGCCAGATGCTGCCGCCGCTCGATATTCCCCAACCCGTGTAGCGGGGCTTACCCCGGCAAGCGCTCTACGCTATACTCACCCGTAGAGATGACCCACGCTTGGAAGACAATTCGGGGTTACATCTGGTGGACGCATCCGCGGGGCAACCTGCATTACGACATCATGGTGACCCTCATCCTCGTTTTTATTTTTGTTACGCCGCTGTTTGTGAACTTCAAAGACAAACCAGCAGAGCGGACTCCGCATCCAACCGGAGTAGTCGTTCTTCCAGACGGAAAAGACGGGTTCATCTATCGCGTAGATGCCGCCGCCGTGCATGGCACCAGCGATGACGCGATCAGGCAGGGCCTGATTTCCGTAATCGAGCCAATCGCTGGCGAAGTAAAACTGCTGCGGTATGAAGCCGTGCAGGACCTACAGGGGCGCGTGATTGCGTATCGCGTGTGGGTGCGCCGGGGTATCGGCGGTTAGCGCCGCAGACGCCAGTTTCCGGATGAACACTGGGGAAAAACTCATGAAGCGAATTGTCATCGTTACGATGTTTGCTTTCGCCCTGTGCGCAGCGGCTTTCGCGCAGGCACAGAAGTCCGGCCAACTGGAAAACGTCTTGAACGCGATGGACCGGACAGCCACGAACTTCAAGTCCGTCGAGACGGAGTTCCAGTGGGATCAGTATCAAAAAGTTGTTGATGAGTCCGACACGCAGAAGGGCATGATGTATTTCCGCCGGCAGGGAAATAACACCGAAATGTCGGCCGAGATCAACCAGGTGAACGGTAAGCCGGAAACCAAGTTCGTTCTGTTTACCGACGGCACCGTGCGGATGTACCAGCCGAAGATCGATCAGATTACGAAGTACAACGCCGGCAAGAACAAAGCCGATTTCGAGAGCTTCCTGGTATTGGGTTTTGGCGGACGCGGGCACGACCTGCAGAAGTCTTTCGATGTCAGGTACGCGGGCGAGGAGTCGGTTGCAGGTGTGAACGCTGCAAAGCTCGAGTTGACGCCGAAAGTGCAGCGCGTCAAAGGCATGTTCCAGTTGATTACGCTATGGATCGACCCCGCGCGCGGCCTTTCAGTGCAGCAGAAATTTCAGGAGCCTACAGGCGATTATCGACTGGCGAAGTATTCGAATATCAAGATGAACCAGAAGCTGCCGGAGAGCGCATTCAAGTTGAAGACCACCTCGAAGACGCGCGTAGTCACGCCTCAGACATAGTCTGAAACGGAGAGCAAAGCATGAGAAGGCAGCGCATCGCGCTGCCTTATTTTTTTTGCGTGACACAATCGTGAAGTGCCGATGTGTAACCTCCGAGTGCGTGGCTCTTATGTACTAAGCATTTATTTCTCTAGTGAGTGGCGCAAACGAGACTTATACTCGCCTCACTTTAGGTGCTGGGGCAACGGCGTTGGGGCTGCGCGGCGTCTTACTCAATAGACTGCTGAAGATTACATTTCTTGAAGACTGCTGAAGATAACATTCTTTGAAGGGGCACGCCGTCAGGTGTGCCGTAAGTAGCACGTCAGAGGTATCGGTTGCTATGGGAAAAGTCCTGATCATTCCGGCGCGTCCGAGCAGCGAACACCTGAAACGGAAGCGCAGCTCCGATCCGCGTTACGTGGAAGGACAGCGTTTGTTGGTCGGTGCCATGCGTTACCTGGCTCAGGCGGATTTGGAATCGAACCGTCCCGCGATCGAGTTGCTGTCGGAACACTTCCGCACAAAGTTCCGCATGTCTGACAAGCCACAGCAGTGACGCGAGAGGTTATAAACTTAGCGAAGGCACGGTACCCGCCGTGCCTTTTGCCTTACACGCATGCTCCCGCTTCGATCGCTTCGGACGCTCAAATACCTGGTGTGGGACAAGCAATTTCGTCCGGAAACGGCGAATTCCCGCTTCCAGCAACTCTTGCACCGGCCGGAGGCGAATGGGGCGGTTGGCCTCGGCTGCGACCCCAATTTTTATGACTGAGAGCGGTGCAGCGGCAGCCGTTCAGCAGAGTTGGAAAAGAGGTGGCCAGCGCAGGGAACTGGTAGAATTTAAGAGTTTAGTGAAGCAGGTTCGCTGCGGCGGGCCTCCGAGAGGACATGCATTACATGGCGACTACACAAGCTCCGACCAAAGAATTCATTGCAGTAACGTCATTTAAGAACGAACCCCTGACAGATTTCTCTAAGGACGAAAACGCGCGGAAGATGCGTGCGGCAATCGCGAAGGTGCGGTCGGAGCTGGGCCGCGAGTACGACCTGGTCATCGGCGGACAGCGCCTGAAGACCAAGGACAAGATCAAGTCCATCAACCCGGCGAAGCCGTCCGAGGTGGTTGGCGTATTCCAGAAAGCAGGCGTTGCGGAAGTTGAGCCGGCGATGCAGGCCGCGCTGAAAGCCTTCGAGACCTGGAGCCGGACTCCGATTGAAGAGCGCATCCAGTTGCTGCTGCGGGTTGCACAGGCATTGCGGGAGCGCAAGTTCTACTACTCGGCCATCATGGTGTTCGAAGTCGCAAAGAACTGGGCTGAAGCCGATGCCGATATCGCCGAACTGATCGACTTTGCCGAATTCTACGCGCATGAAGCCATGCGGCTTTCCAAGGCTGAGCCTCCAGTGCAACTGCCGGGCGAGCGTGACATGTTGTCGTACATTCCGCTGGGCGTTGGCGCCGTCATTCCGCCGTGGAACTTCCCGGGCGCCATCATGGGCGGCATGACGATGGCCTCCATCGTTTGCGGCAACACCGTCGTGCTGAAGCCCTCCAGCGATGCACCGCTCATTGCGGCGAAATTTTTCGAGTTGCTGGAAGAGTGCGGCATGCCTGAAGGCGTAGTCAACTTCTGCCCGGGTGGCGGCGGCACGTTTGGCGATGCCGTTGTGAATCATCCGAAGACACGCTTCATCGCCTTTACGGGATCGAAGGAAGTTGGCTTGGACATCAACCAGCGCGCAGCCAAGACGCAGCCGGGACAGAAGTGGATCAAGCGGACCATCCTCGAAATGGGCGGCAAAGACTCCATTGTGGTCGATGCCGACGCGGATCTGGATGCGGCGGTAGAAGGCGTTGCTGTGGCGGCGTTCGGCTTCCAGGGCCAGAAGTGCTCGGCCTGCTCGCGGGCCATCATCGATGAGCGTATCTACGACAAGTTCGTCGAGCGCCTGAAAGCGCGCGTCGAGAAAATTACCATGGGCGATCCGACGGAGAACCCCGGGATGTGCGCGGTGATCAACAAGGGCTCTATGGAGTCGATTCTGGGCTACATCAAGAAGGGTCTGGCGGAGGGCGGACGGCTCATCACCGGTGGCGGCCCGGCCGAAGGATTCGGCGAAGGCTACTTCGTGCAGCCAACCGTCATTGCCGATGTCGATCCGATGGGCACCATTTCACAGGAAGAAATTTTTGGTCCTGTGCTGGCGGTCATCAAGTCCAAGAACTTCGACGATGGGCTTGCAATCGCCAACAACACGGAGTTCGGTCTCACCGGCGCAGCGTTTACTAGTTCGGAAGAGAAGATCCAACTTGCTATGCGCGAGTTCCACGTCGGCAACCTGTACATCAATCGCAAGTGCACGGGAGCCATCGTTGGTGCGCATCCGTTCGGCGGCTTCAACATGAGCGGCACGGATTCCAAGGCTGGCGGGCCGGATTATCTGTACCTGTTCTCGCAGGCTAAGTCGATTGCCCGGAAGGTCTAGCTTCCAGAACAGCTGGTTTCAGTTTGAGAACAGGGAGGCCAGGGCAAAAGCGCCCCGACCTCCCTGTTCTGCCGCATGACGTTATGGCAGCTCGACCCGCGCTTACTGCTCTGAACGGAAACAGAGCCCCGGCGGCTGCAGGACGCTTGCGATAGTCCCTATCTCAGGAGGGACAACCTGCATCTGACAGAAACAGACGTAAAGTCGCGATTCAGCAGCATTTGACAATTCATCCGAACGTGCTGAAAATGATGGGCAGATTTCGGCTCCGTAGCTCACATCCTGTTCCTGCGCCGAGCTCCGGACTGAGACTTCCTTGGTACGCTGACGCGCTCAGGTTGAAGGACCCTCTTCATTATGGCGAATATCCTGTGTATCGATGACGAGCCGCATGTCGTCATGTTGAAGTCCGCAATCCTGGAAGCGGCAGGACACACCGTAACGGCTGCAACCTCCGCTCATGAAGCAATAGAAAAGCTTAGGTCGAACACCTACGATGCGGTCGTAACCGACTGGCGCCTTGGTGACGCGAATGGTCGAGCCGTGGTACAAGCCGCTAAGTCGAATTCGACCATGCCCGTGGTCGTTGTGTCTGGCTATGTCGCGGAAGCCTTTCAGGCAGCAGAGCCGCTGGCCGACCTCTACTTGGAAAAGCCCGTGAATCCAGAAGAGTTGGTAACCATTATTAACGAGCTGCTGAAGACAAGCGACCGTACTGCCCAGCCATAAAAGCACATCCGCGACCTGCAAAAGTCACATCAAATTTCCTATAGGGCCAATCTACTCTCGCGCGCACTGGATGGGAGCTTCCTTCAGGCTCTGAGTGTGCCGGTAAAACATGGGCCTGTTCGATGTACGGAAGTTTGATTGTGTCACTCGAAAACTTGATCACTCTCTGGTTCGGCCTCCATGCAGCGTTCTTTATGTGCGTGCAGTCGCTTCCACTGCTCGTGGGCATGGTGCACCTAGTCGAGCGTCGGGGCAAGATGCCGCAACTCCACGCCGGTCGACAGATCGATATCGCCACGCTGCTGGAAAGTATGCAGGAAGCCGTTTTCCTGTTCGACTCCGCGGGAAAGATTCTCGAAGTGAATAGCGCTGCGGAACGAATCTTCCGCAGCGGGCGGGACGAAATGAAGCGCTACACCGCCGCGGACATCGCACGCTTCATGTCGGAAAATGTGCCGCAGCCTGTGGCACCGGAGCACCTGGCCGTCAATCGCGCTCTAAGAGGGGAGACGGTACGGCAGGAGCAGCGGACTCTTGCACTCGCGACCGCTCCCGCGCCTCTGGAAACTCTCTTGTCAGCAAGTCCGATTCGCAACGATGCCAACGAGATCGTAGGAGCGTTGGTCATTGTGCGCGATGTGACGGAACTCGTAACCCTGCAGCGCAGGATGGCCGAAACCGAGCAGCACAACGCCATCGGAAAAATGGCCGCCGGCCTCGCGCATGATTTCAACAACGTGTTGCAGACCATCGCCCAGGCCGTCGCCGTACTTGAGTACGACCAGAACCGGAGTTCGGAAGAGCGCAGCATGATTCTGCGCATGGTCCGCAACGCCGTGAAACGCGGCACCGACATCGTAGCCGGAGTGCGCCAGTACTTAGCGAGCGGCACGACCGGCTCCGACCTCGTTGACATGAACCAGGTACTGGAAGAGGCCGTCGAGTTGACGCGCCCGTTGTGGCAGGCTGCCCGCAACATCTCCATCGTGCGGCAGTTCCAACCCGTGAGCCGCGTTCGCGTCAATACCAACGATCTTCGCCGGGTCTTCACCAACCTCATCATCAATGCGCTCGAGGCCATGCCCGTCGGAGGCACCCTGACCGTCGGTTGCGAGCAGAAGGATTCCTCGGTACTGGCCTTTGTCGCCGATACCGGCGAGGGAATCCCACCCGAGCGGCAGAAGAAAATCTTCCTGCCGTACTACACCACCAAGCGGAGCGGCACCGGTCTGGGACTCGCCACCGCGCAGCGCGCAATGGCCGCGCAGCGGGGCCGAGTAAGCTTCGAAAGCAAGGCAGGCATGGGAACGAAGTTCGTGGTGGAACTGCCTGTGCAGGAAGAGCTTCTCGATAAGGCAGCGTAGTAATCTGCGGCACACGAGAGAACGATGTTTGATCAAAGCGTGTCGGATAACCTACGACTATGAGTAACTGGATCTATTACTTCGTGACTTCTGAGACATTCGATGACTGTATTGTGGAGCGTTTTTGCCGAACGGGGTGGTGACTACGCGAATATCCAAACCATCACCGCCGCAATTAGTGATAGAACCGGACGGGTGAAACCACCTCAGGCCGCGTCGCGAGTGCCCCATTCTAGCTCGCCTTCGTTGGCGAGATAGGGTGGGACGAATGAAATTGGCGTCGAGCGCCTCCAAGATCTGCGGGCAGACGTGAGAACGAAGGAGAGTGGTCGTTCACGCGAAACGCTGAAATGTAGCGCCGGGTTCCCGCCCGGCGGCCCCTGCTCGCGCCACCAACGCCCTCACTCCTCGCCGGATTCCAACCTGGCCAGGTTTTTCAGCACGCGCTCCAGGCACCACTCGAATCGGGTGATTTCGTCGGCCGTGAAACCACCATAAAACACCTCCGTCATCTTCTGCGAAACTTCCTCGTAATGCTTATGCATAGCCCGATTCTTTGGCGTTAGCTCGATCAGGATTTTCCGTCCGTCCTCGGGACTGCGCAAGCGCACCACCTGGCCGCCAGCTTCAAGCCGGTCCAGCGTACTGGTCAGGGTCGATTTGCCCAGCGACACCCGTTTCGCGAGCTCGTGTATGGTCATCGACCCCTCTTCCCACAGCACGAACAGTACACGGCCCTGAGCCGGGTTGATTTCCATATGGCGCTCCCGGAGCATGCGCGCAAAAACCCGGCCCGCTGTCGAGTGGACCTTGGAGATGAGAAATCCGCCTTGGCGTTGTCGGCTCACAGTTTGCGTAGGTCGACGTGAAACGGTTTGCCAGCATACCAGCCGGTGGCCTCCGTTGGTTTCAGACGAAGGATGACGTAGTCGGGATCGTCGGCACCCGTCCAGTAGATCCGCCATCCTTCATCCCAAAGCGCTTTCTTAAGCTCCGGCCCCGTGAGAATTTCCATCTTTCCTGAAAACGTGGCGCCACGAAACGTGAGCGGATCGCAGTAGTAAGCCGATGCCGCCGGATTTGAGCGGACCTCGCGCACTTTGCCGGAGGACATGGAAGTGGAAAAATAGCAGGCGAAGCCATCGGCCCGGCACACCTGGCTCGGTTCGGGATACTGATCCTGCCGTCGAAGGTTAACCATCGCCCGAATACGAGGGCTGGTGCCGTCCACCGTGGCCAGGTAGACGGCATCCGCTCGGTTGGCAATTTCCAGCAGCGATTCTTTATCGATCATGACGCAGGTTGCGCTTTGACGTAAGACCAGTGAGTTTGGACGATAGCCCAGCCGTTCTTTGTGCGACGGTAAACTTCCGTGCAGTTCCATCCCAATCTAGGCAGGCCCTCGCCAACATAGTTGAATGTGAGCACCGCGGCATCCTCGCCCACCACCTGCACCTTGGCGTTAACCATTTTTCCGCTGATCGGTGGGGAGGGAGGCAACCCGTGATAGAAGGTCCGAAGCGCCTCCAAGCCGTAGATTGGCTTGTCCAGGAACGGATCCATATACACCACCTCCGGGTCGGTGATCTCCAGAAACCCGTCACAGTCACCCTTGTCCGAGCGGTCGAGGGCCGCGCGCTCCATCGCGATGATGGTGGACGGGATGTCCTTCCCTGAAGTCTGCGCGAGCGCCGCTGTTCCCGCGAAGGATAAGAGTAGCGAGGTTGAAAATACGTAACTGAGCATCCTGAGCATCAAGCCTCCGTGGTGCAGCCATGATTGAGTTATAGCGGTTCCAAGTTGTCGTATCCCGCCACGACGGCGTCATTTCGACCGGAGCGCATCCACTTCTGGCGCGCGGAGTGGAGAGACCTGCGGTTCGACCCTCTCCACCCCGGAATACGCCTTCACCGGGAGTAGCCCGCCATCGAATAGTACGGTACCGAACTATAAAAATAGTACGATAGCGAACTATCTGTAATCAATCATCATTTGCTCGTTGTTCGCGAACAGTACACCAGGGCTGTAGCCAATTCGCACTTGCCGGAGTGTAGCGCCGCGCTCCCGCCCGGCGGGCCGGGTGCCCCATGTCTGCGCGCCTGGTTGGCGTGCAGACGTGGGAACGAAGGAAGTGGCGCGAAGCGCCTCCAAGATTCTGTTTCTCGCCGTATCACCACACTGGCGAGTTGGCGCAACAGTTCTGCTATGCGATACTGGGTGTGCCTACCAAATTCTCTAAGCCGGGATGGCGGAACTGGCAGACGCAGCGGACTCAAAATCCGCCGGGCTTCGGCCCTTGGGGGTTCGATTCCCCCTCCCGGCACCAGTCTTTATCTCCACAATTTAAGGACTTAGATCCCGTACCGCTTCCACAGCCGGAACCATGGATTGTCAGCAAGCATTTCGTCATGCTTCTGGTTCGCAGCTTCGCGGTCGGCTAACCGGAGGGGCCTTGTGTCCGGCAGCGTGTACAAGTGTTCCAGCAACTCTACGTCGGCTATTGTCTTCTCGACATCCATATCTGGGATACTGATGCCTGACCGCGAACTTCGGGATTCCCGCACAGTCGAGTTGGACGTATGGTTCGAGAGTTCTTTGACGACACGCCCACAGAGGAACCTGTTCGCGGCTTCCTCCACTTCCCGGAGCACCCTTCTGGCGATGGCCTCATCCTCACGCATGGTGCCGGAGCGAACTGCCAATCGACACTCCTCGTCACTCTCGCGGCGGCATTCTGTGCGTCAGGTCTGACCGTTCTCCGCTGCGACCTTCCGTTCCGGCAGTTGCGTCCGCATGCGCCACCGCCACGCGGCAGTGCTGAACGTGACCAGCAGGGATTGCGGCGTGCAATCGAGTTATTCAGGCCGCAGACTCCGGGGCGCGTTTTCATCGGCGGACATTCTTATGGCGGTCGTCAAGCATCGATGCTGGCGGCATCGGAACCGGGGCTGGTCGCTGGACTCTTGTTGCTCTCGTATCCGCTTCATCCGCCAAAGCGTCCCGCCCAGTTGCGGACGGCTCACTTTCCGGGTCTCCTCACGCCTGCACTCTTCGTCCACGGGACTAGAGACGGGTTCGGCTCAGTTGAGGAGATGACGGCGGCATTGAAGCTGATTCCGGCTAAAACAGAACTGCTTTCGCTCGCGGGTGCGGGGCACGAACTCGTCTTGGCGCGAAAGGCTCGGGACGAGACGATGACTGTGGTGAAGGCGTTTTCGCAGTTTGTTGAACAATAATCGTGCGATAACGCAAGGTCCGACATCGCACCAAATGTAGGTATCCGCTCCCGGCCATCTCAGCCGGCCGAGTCTTCCTGTGATCGCATCTTCCATACGATTTGTCGCAGCATTCCGAGCCAGAGTTCTGCGTCGTGCGATTCCAGATTTAGGCGGCGCACGAAGCGGCGCACCTTGTCTTCGGTTTTAGCTGCGGCGAGGGGGTTCACGTAGCCGCTGACGCGCAGCGCATGGAGCAGCACCTCGGTAATGCGCTCGATCTCGCCCGCACTTGCGGGCTCCACTTCGACAGGTTGCAACGGAATCGTGGCGTCGCGGACCAGTTCGTAGAGGCAGACCGCAACGGCCTGTCCCAGGTTCATTGAGATCTGCGCTTCGCGTGTGGGAATGCGCATCAGCCAATGACAATGGCTGAGGTCTTCGTTGGACAGGCCGCGCTTCTCTGAGCCGAATAGAAGGGCGACGCCGTTGGAAGCGAGCTGCTGACGGATCAGGCGGCCACCTTGTTCCAACGGTCTGACCAGGTGCTGCAATTCGCGGTCGCGGACGGCCGTGGTTCCCACTACGAGCGTACAGTCGGCGACGGCTTCGGCGACACTCTTGAACTCTACCGCGCTCGCGAGCAAGTCCGAGGCGCCAACGGCGGAACGCGCCTCCCGAAACGCCACTTCGTAAGGATTCACGACTCGCAGGCGACTGAATCCGAAGTTGCTCATCGCGCGAGCCGCTGCGCCAATATTCAGCGGGTTGCGCGTGGCCACCAGCACAACGCGCAAACGGTCGAGTTCATCCGGAGCAGGCAAGGGAAGTTATTCTACGACACGCGGACTGCGCTTGGATTGTTCTTCCGGAGCGTAGCGGCGAAGCCGCGCAGTCGAAGGACCCCTTTCATTAGCACGAAGCTGGCGAAAAGGATCTTTCGACTGGGGCTTACGCCCCTCGCTCTGGAGGGCAAGTTTTCGGTAAGCAGAATGGAACTCCCGACGCCGTCCTATTCGTCTTAAATGCTGCTACGCCGCTGATATACTTTTTCCGCACGATTGGACTCAGCAATTTGGAGGAGCAATGGTTTTCATTGTCCTTGTGATCGTCCTGCTGGTGATCGGCCTGATCATCGCCGGGATGTACAACGGCCTCGTACAGCTCAGGGTACGTGGCGATAACGCCTGGTCCGACATTGACGTGCAACTGAAGCGGCGTCACGACCTGATTCCGAACCTGGTCGAAACCGTAAAGGGCTACGCCGCACACGAAAAAGGTACGTTCGAGAACGTTGCGCGGTATCGCTCGGCTGCAATGGCAGCTACCTCGACCGAAGAACGTGCGCAGACCGAAGGCATGCTGACGCAAGCCCTTCGCGGATTGCTGGCCGTCGCAGAGCAGTATCCGCAACTGCGAGCCTCGGAGCAATTCCAGGCGCTGCAGGGTTCTCTGAATGAAATCGAGAACGCCTTGCAGAACGCGCGTCGCTACTACAACGCTGTGGTGCGTGATCTGAATACGCGTATCCAGTCGTTCCCCACGAACATCATCGCGGGAATGTTTAACTTCCAGCAGCGTCAGTTCTTTGAAATTGCCGACCCGACGGAGCGCGCTACTCCGGTCGTCAAATTCTGATATGCAGAGAATCTGGCGGGCGCAGCGTCTGGCGCGTTGTGTCACAGTCGTTCTACTGCTCTTCCTGCTACTCCTGGCTGTGCCTGCACACGCCAGGAGTTGGCGCGTTGCAAGTTTCCACAGCACCATCGCCGTGATGCCGGACGGCACCATGGTCGTCAATGAAAAGATCAACCTGGTATTCATTGGCTCGTGGAACGGCATCCACCGCTTCGTCCCCATCCAGTATCCCGGCCCACGCAGCACCAACTACACGCTCTTCCTCGACATTCGTGGCGTTACAGACGAAGCGGGGAACAAGCTCAAGTACGAGAGCGGAATCAAGGGCGCGTATCGCGATCTCAAGATTTACATTCCCGGAGCTATCGACACGAATCGCGCGGTGCAGATTTCCTATACCGTGCGAAACGGTATCCGATACTTCGAGGATCACGACGAACTCTATTGGAATGTAACGGGCAATGACTGGCCCGTGCCGATCGACAACGCGTCCGCATTTGTCTCCTTCTCTGAGAACGCTACGGGCAGTCTGCGCGCGCAGTCCTTCACTGGCGTGTATGGGTCCACGGAAGGCGCTGCCACGTCTATAGTGCAGGGGCGTAACGTCGCCTTCGAGACCACAAATCCGCTACCCATGCGCGGCGGACTGACCATCAATGTGTTTCTGCCGAAGGGGATAATTGCGCAGCCAAGCGCATTCACAACCTTCATCTGGTTCGTAGAAAGCAACCTGATCGTGTTGCTGCCGCTGTTTGCCTTCGTCGTGATGTTCACGATGTGGTGGTACAAGGGACGCGATCCGGAGTCAGGCCTATCCGTCGCGCCGATGTATGAGCCGCCAAAGCAGATGTCTCCGGCGGAGGTGGGCTCGCTCATTGACGATTCCGTCGATCCTCGAGACATCACATCCACCCTGGTCGATCTCGCGGTGCGCGGATTTTTGAAGATCGAGGAGACGACCGATAAGGGCCTGTTCTTCAACAGCCGCGACTACATTTTCCATCTGGTGAAACCGCGTGCGGAGTGGACGGGACTGGCGGCACATGAGCACGAAGTTTTGGACAAGATGTTTTCCGGAGGCGGCGAGAGTACGACCCTCTCCAGCCTGAAGAACCGCTTCTATACAGCGATTCCGACCATCAAGACGAACATCCTTTCGGCACTCAAGCAGAAAGGAATGTACTCTGTGGACCCGGACGGTGCGAATGCATACCGGTTGGTAGCGATTCTGCTGATCGCGACGCCGTTCATATTGGCGCAGGTTCTTGGACTAGCGCAGTTCTTCCAGGCACCGGGTATTGCCATCGTCTCGATCATGCTTGCTTTGATCATCGTCTTCCTGATTGGACGGTTGATGACGGCGAAGACACTGCGCGGCGTTCGCACCGTGGTAGAGATCCAGGGCTTCAAGGAGTTCATGACGCGAGTGGACGAGGATCGCCTGAAGCGCATGCCACCGGATACGTTCGAAAAGTTCCTGCCATACGCAATGGCGCTCGGAGTCGAGAAGCATTGGGCGCAGGCGTTCCAGGGTCTTATCAAGGATCCTCCGAGTTGGTACGTGGGACCGGGCGGCTACTATCCGGGCGCCTTCAATCCGATCTTCTTCGCGCATTCCATGCACACGATGTCTAACTCTACGTACGAAGCATTCGTGGCGGCTCCGCGTGCAAGCTCGACGGGTTCTGGATTTTCCGGCGGAGGCTTCAGCTCTGGCGGCGGGTTCTCCGGCGGCGGTTTCGGTGGAGGCGGCGGGTCAGCGTTCTAGGAACCTTGTTCCTGCGCAGAAGATCAGAAATGGAAAGGCGCTCGATTTAGTTGAGCGCCTTTTCACTGCTGCCAAACACTTAGAACACGCGTCATGGTTAGCGTAGCGCCGTTCCTGGGGCGTGCGGTCGAACCACCTTCTGGTTTCGCCGCACACGAAACGCAAGGTGTCTCCACTTCGGGCCTTCGGTGCTCCGGTCGACATGACGCAATAAGCCAACCATTTACACCCGCGACACGACTCCATTTCAACCGCAACTCGCGGCTCACGACTACCAGCCAGTACGCTGTCCCGCAACTCGTGTTTTTGTGCATTGCTTCAAACATCCTGTGCATATCGAACATCCCACTTGTGGGATCCATTCAAACGAACTTGCATTGTGGGTACTCTCCCACGCTGAAAGGGAAGTTATGGCTAAACCGCTGCCAGATTGGGAAGATCGGGATTTCGCGCCCTCGACCTTGCCGGAGAATGGAGAACTGACGTATCCGGAGCCTGTGGCGCAAGAGGCTGTCATGCCGCCCGCATTGCCTGGGACTCCGCCCGCCTACCAGGCTCAGGATCGCGCCTTGCCTGGATCACGATCAAGTTCGCGACTCAACTCCGCGGCGGAGAGCATCGGCGGCACGCTTGGTTTGGTGCGTAAGTTGCCCCGGAAAATGAAGTCGCGCCTTCGTATTGTCGGCGGGCGTGACAGTGCGGCAGGCGTTGCGCGCGGCCCAGGGGAAAGTGCGCCTGAGTGGGAGGATGCGGCGGTGGAGACTCTGAAAGAAGCCGCCACCGGCACCATGGTCGAAGTACGCGAAACGGCGGCGCAGCGGTTGCGGCAGTGGTCGGTCGTAACACGCAGGCAGGTCCTCAACGCCCGCCGTCGTGCCGCATATTACGCCGACAACTATCCGGTGCAGACGATTTCCGCATTCACCGGACTGGCGTTCTGCGCCGGGTTTGTTTTGAGGGTTTGGAGGTCAAACAGTGACTAACGGCAGTGTGCATAACGGAGGCAGATCTTTCGCCGAATTGCTGACGGAATTCAAAGAAGAACTCAAGGAATTTGCGAACACAAGATTCCAGATGCTCCGCGCGGAGCTAACGGAAAAGGCGGGTGCCTGGAAAGCCGCAGTCCCCATGCTGGCAATCTGTGGGGTGCTGCTGCTGTTCGCATTCATGCTCCTCACGGGAGCTCTCGTGGCGCTGATTGCGTTGGCCTTTGCGAATCACCCGTGGGCGTACGCGCTCTCGTTCGCCATCGTTGGCGTGATCTACTTGCTGGCGGGTGGGGCGGCAGGAGCTTACGGCTATCGGACAATTAAGGCCAACGGCATGGCGCCGGAGCGCACGATGCGCATCTTGAAACAGGATCAGGTCTGGTTGCAGACGGAGGCGAGGACTCAGTTATGACAAATGCACTTCCCGCTGATGTTCTGGAGCAGCGTGCGGCGGAGCAGCGTCGCCGCATACACAACTCGGTCGTAGAGCTTCGCAGCACCGTGCGCGATAAACTTGATGTCAAACGAAATGCCCGCGAGCACCTGTGGCCGGCTGTCGGTGTTCTCTCGTCCGTCGGTTTGATGATGGGATATCGTTTCGCAGGGGCATTCGTGCGCCATTGATGCATCGAGTTCTGTAAGGTTTGTCTTCCCCCGCCGACACCGATCGCTGGCGGGGGTTTTGTTTTTATGAACCGAGATGTGAAACACAGGTGGAACTCCGGGCTAGGTATAGCGCATGTTTCCATGGTATGTTCCGATATCAAGCTGGACACGCGGCCTTCCCCCAGAAAGTATTCCGGCCAACGCCGGACGCGTCCGATTTTTCAGAGGACTCTGTGGCAGATGCTAGAACGGCAAAACGGTTCCCACTGACGTTGCCGATACGGTTTGAGGATCCAGACCGTGGGCTGCGACTGGTAGGGGAGACCGACAATTTAAGCGGGTCCGGCGTGCACATATTGCTGGCGGCGGAGCTAAAGATAGGTTCGGACGTCGAGTTTGACATGACCATACCGGCGGCTGCGATCGGTACATCGAAAGATGTTGTAGTTCACTGTCGTGGCCGCGTTGTGCGCAATGACCATGGCGAAGAGAGCGAACCCAAACCGGGCGTCGCATGCGTAATCGACACGTACGAGTTTCTGCGTGCCGTGGAGGATTCAGGGAAACAATGATGCTCAAGATCATCTTGGCTGACAACCAGGCGATTTTCCGAGCCGGCATCGCCAAAGTGCTTGCCGTCGAAGACGATTTTCGTGTTGTTGCGCAGGCACAGTCGGTGGAACAGATGACCATGGCTGTGGAGAAATTCAGAGCCGCTGTCTTGGTGTTCTCGGCAGGATTCCTGGCCAATCTGGAAACTCTGGTCACCGCTGCCAGACAGGCGAACACGCGCCTGATCGTGCTTGCGGAAAATGGCGAGAAGGCCGAGCGTTACCTGACGGTTGGCGTGCAGGGCGTTTTGTTCCGGAATGTCAGCGGAACGACGCTCGTGGAATGCGTCCGGCGTGTCGCCCGAGGTGAAACGTTTGTACAGGACTCCCGGAATGTGGCGGCGGCCGCCGATACCGATGACTTTGTCGGGGCGCGTGTCCGCGACCGCTTGACCAGCAAGGAACTGCGTATCGTCGCATTGATCGTGCAAGGCTTCAAGAACAAGGAAATCGCGGTACAGCTCGGTACCACCGAGCAGGTCATCAAGAATTATCTCCGTAATGTGTACGACAAGATTGGCGTTTCAGACCGGCTGGAACTGGCGCTGTTCACCATCCACCATCGAATCCTGGCAGAAGCAGCGGCCGCAACCGCGACCAACGCGAGTCAGCAAACCGCATAACTTCGCTACCCGGATCCGCTTATAATCTCCCTCGCTGACGGCGGGGGATTTGTTTTGCTGCTGGGGTAGCCGTCTGTAAGCTGAACAGCATCTAAGTTGACATCTTTATTTCTTACATCAAGCAGCCTGCTGTTCACGGAGGCAAGGCATGAAACACTTTGGCAGGGTGGAACGTATTTTCGCGTCGGTTCTGATTGTCGCGATGATGTTGATGCTGGCAGCGTGTCCGCAGCAGAAATCCATTGCAGATATTCTGCGAGATCCGGCGCGTTACACGGATCGGGATGTGGCTATCAAGGGCACGGTCGTCCAATCCTTCGGTGCACTTGGCACCGGAATCTACGAAGTCGACGATGGCACGGGCAAGATGTGGGTCTTCAGCGACAAGTACGGCGTGCCGTCAAAGGGAACGAGGGTTGGCGTCGCAGGCAAGATTTCGCCAACTGCGACCTTTGCTGGCCGCAGCTTTGCTACTGTGATGCGCGAGAGCGAGCGGCGCCGCTAGCCGCAAGCCGTATTGAACTGGATTGTTGCGCCTTATGATCTCCGGTGAATGAATAGATCGGCGATTACCCGCGGTTACCTGGAAATTACTTCGGTGATATTTACAGGGCAGCCGGCTTGCTCCATTATTTGCCTCGTCGTATGGCAGCTCTGGGGGAGGGCTGCCAAAAGCGAAGCGTCCGGGATGATAGTCCAGGACGCTTTTAGTTTGAGCCTTTTGTGTTGTCGCTGCCAATATTTTCAGCGGCCTGCCAGGGAATACGTCATGGGTTTGCTCCCGAAACTGTACTGCACCACGAACCCTGAGTCGCAGCGACCCTCGCAGCATCCAATGTAGTGATAGGATAAACGGTTCTGTGGAGTGGCCTAGGTTCGCAACGTACCTGACCAGCCATAAGGAAATATCCGCGAAATCGAATTGGAGGAAGAATGGCAAGCGACGCAATCATGGAAATAACCGACGCTAACTTTGACCAGTTGGTGCTGAAATCGGACGAGCCGGTGATAATCGATTTCTGGGCCGTCTGGTGTGGTCCTTGTCGCGCATTGGCGCCAATCGTGGACGACGTGGCGAAGAGTTACCAAGGCCGTGTAAAGGTAGGCAAGATGGACGTTGACAAGAATCCGGGCACGCCGCAGCGCTATGCCGTGCGCGGTATCCCGACGCTGCTAATTTTCAAGGGTGGCCAGGTTCGGGAGCAGATCGTTGGCTATGTGCCGAAAGAGACGATCGAAAAGGCGATCGAAAAGAACCTCGTCTAAGGAAATTTGGACGGAGTTACACGTGGCAAGAGTTCGATAAAGCCCGGCCTGTGGGAAGCCGGGCTTTTCTGTGTCAGGAGTTCAGCGCCAACGCTCGATCTTAATACTTGCGCAGCACGCCGATCACGCGGCCTTGTATTTGGACGTTCGCGGCCGGGACCATGATGGGCTGCATCGTCGCATTCGAGGGCTGCAAGCGCACCATGTCGCCTTCGCTATAAAATCTTTTTAGGGTTGTTTCTGAGGTGTTTACCAGTGCGACGACGATTTCGCCGTTGCGCGCCGTCGCGGTTTTCTCGACCAGTACATAGTCTCCATCTACGATGTGCTCGTCCTGCATGGATTCCCCTGCGACCTCGAGCACGAACACGTCTCTGGAGCGCGTGAAATCGGAGAAGCAAATGGTTTCAGGCGTTTCGAGTTGTTCGACAGGACGGCCTGCAGCAATGCGTCCTACAAGGGGAAGGCTGGTCGAAGCCGCCATCTCGGTTCTTCTCCGCCCCTTTTGTGCGACGATGTCGATCGAGCGGCTGCGATTGTAGTCGCGCCGGAGCAACCCCTTAGCTTCCAGGTTGCTGATGTGCTTGTGGACAGTCGCAAGCGAGCTGAGCCCAAGGCCGATACCGATTTCCTCGAACGAAGGCGAGTAGCCCTGGTTCTGTACGAAGTCGGCGATGAAGTCATAGACTTGGCGCTGGCGTCGCGTAAGTGCCATTGCTCACCTCTGCCCCGCGCACATTGCGGGTACACGTTTGCTGACGCCTCGGCATCGCAATATGTGCGCCAATTTTCAGCGAATAAAAGGCGAATGTCAATAGGCAACTCAGTTAGCTACTGAGCTACTAAGCTGCTGAGTCGCTAAAGCTACTGAGCTACTAAGCCGAATTGCGTTGTCCTCCTGAGCGCAGCGACGAAGTCGCGGAGTCGAAGGACCCCTACGATCATCGCTAACTCGGCGAAAGGGATCCTTCGATCCTTCGACTCGGGCTTGCGCCCTCGCTCAGGAGGACACGGGTTACGTCTCAGCGACTCAGCAGCTCCTGGCATTCCGGTCAGCATGACGAGAGCCGCCCGGTGCCGCTGGGTATTTCATCAGCTACGGCAGTCAAGGTATGATTGCCACAATCATGAATACCCGATTGGTGCGCTTTTTCCCGCTTCTGTTATTGGCCGTTGCCTGTTCGGCAGCGGATTTAACTGGTAACTGGGCTATTACGCCCCCGAACGCAGAGGGCGCCAAGAAGCTATATTTCAAACTAAAGCAGGAAGGTTCGAATGTCACAGGCACGATTCGAACCGAACACGTCTATTACTTCGTCAAGGAGTCTTCACCGGGTCCTGAAGATACGACCAATCTGATCGCCAGTATGATCGATAACGGCAATGAGCGATTTATTCAGTATCAGGTAAAGCGCGTTGGTGATGATCTGCACATCATTTACCCTCGCAGACGCCCCAATGCCCCAGTTAGGGCAACCGTCGCAAAGCGAGTTCCTGATAGCGAGGGCGCCTACCCGGCTCGACTGCCGATTCCAGCTAAGCTGCGTCAAGTCCCCTATAACGGACTTGCTAAAACGCCGCCAATGGGCTGGAACAGTTGGAACAAATTTGGCGCAGCCATTGATGACGCGACGATACGCGCTATGGCCGATCTTATGGCGAGCAACGGCATGAAAGAAGCCGGATATCAGTACATCAACATCGACGACGGCTGGGCCTCGGTACGCGATGCCAAAGGCGAAATAGTTCCGAACAAAAAGTTCCCGGACATGAAAGCCCTAGCCGACTACGTCCACAGCAAGGGCTTGAAGCTTGGTATCTACTCTTCGCCCGGCCCGGATACGTGCGCCGGTTACGAAGGCAGCTACGGGCATGAAGAGCAAGATGCCGCAACATTTGCGAAGTGGGGCGTCGACGCACTGAAATACGACTGGTGCGGCGCTATCAACATCTATACTAGCGACGAAATGCAGGCCGTTTACCAGAAAATGGGCGAAGCCCTGCTCGCGACCAAACGACCCATTCTTTACAGCCTGTGCCAGTATGGCCGTGCGGAAGTCTGGAAGTGGGGGCCGGAGGTAGGCGGCAATCTGTGGCGCACCACCGGCGACATTACCGATACATGGGAGTCCATGAAAGGGATTGGCGACCGGCAGAATTCTCTGGCGCAGTTTGCAGCTCCGGGACACTGGAACGATCCCGATATGCTGGAGATCGGCAACGGTGGCATGACCGATACCGAATACCGTACTCACATGAGTTGGTGGGCAATGCTGGCCGCTCCGCTGCTTGCGGGCAACGATCTTCGTAAGATGACGCCGGAGACTCTCGCTATTCTTACCAATCGCGATATCATTGCCATCGATCAGGACAAGGCTGGCAAACAGGGCGCCCGAATCCTGCGGACCGGCAATCTTGAAGTCTGGCTACGTGAGTTGGACGGCGGCGAGCGCGCTATTGCCATCTTCAACTTCGGCCCGGAGCAGGGCAGCGTCAACGTGAAATGGGCTGACCTGCGGATCGCAAAACCCGTTAAGGGACGCGACCTCTGGCTGCAAAAAGACCTTACTTTTGGTGACGCGCTTACCGCAACGGTCCCGAGCCACGGCACCGTTATGTGGCGAGTAAAGTAAAATAAAGCAGAACAACTGATTAAATAACGCGTCCGCTTCGGCGGGCGCGTTTTTGCGCTCCGGGAGCGCGTCGAATACTCTCAGGAGGAGACCGCTGAATACCGTGACTCAGCAGCTCAGCGACTTAGCAGTTTAGCGACTAAGTCGCTCCAGGCAGAGGTTCTCCCAACGGTACATCACCCAATGAACGATTGCTGCTCTAGAGCTAATCTGCATACAATGCGAAAGCGCCTCGCATCTGCTTACCATGACGGACATCTCTAAACGACTCGACAAGGCCGACAAGTACCTTCAGAAGGGGAAGCTTGACCTCGCGCTCGAGGAGTACCTGGAGGCTCTTCAAGAAGACCCGCACAACGATGCGGTTCGGCAGAGTGCGGCCGATCTCTGTCTCTCCGTCGGGCGCACGTCGGACGCTGCGGGACTGCTCTCGGAGCTATTCGACAGGCAGGTGGCGAGTAACGATTTAGGTAAAGCCGGGATCACTTACAAAAAGCTTGCTCGCCTGGCCGCGCCGACCACAGACCAGACTTTTCACTACGCACAACTGATTGAGAAGAGCAGCGTTCGCGATGCGATTGAAGCTTTCGCGCACGCCGTGAAAGGTTTCGCGGACGCCGGACGCAAGCAGGATTCCTTTGCGGCCCTGAACCGGTTGGTTGCGCTCGATGCTTCTCTTGAACATCTTCGCGCCAAGGCTGAGATGGCGGCCCAGTTAGGCGAGGCGAAACTGGCGGCGTCGACTTATGTGCAGCTTGGCGTCGCGCTCGAGAAGGCCGACAATAATCCGGCTGACGCCTATGAGCGCGCGCACAAACTGGACCCTGAAAATCCGGGCGCTTCGCTCGGTCACGCATTATGCCTGGTGAAGGACGGCCGCGCAGAGGTGGCTGTTCGTCTGCTGGAGCCACTGGCAAACTATCCTTCCGCGCCTGCCGAGGCGCGGGAAGCCTACGCTCTGGCCCTGGTCGCAATCAACCGGATCTCCGATGCAGAGCCATTCTTGTGGGAGATGTTTGAGCGCGACGCGAAGTTCCTGCCCCACATCTGCCGCTTAATCGGCGCGTTGGTCGACGAGGACAGGGCCGAGAGAGCCCTTGCTGCAGCGCGCAAATTAGAGGAGCACCAGAGACGTGCCGGCATGCGTCGCGAGTTCGTCAACCAGATGAAAGAGGTTGGTGAGCGGCACGGAAAGAACACGCAGTTTGTCGAATACCTGGTTGAGCTATACAACTCTTCGAATCGCGAACACGACTACTGCGCTGCTCTCCTCCAGTTGTTCGAACTGCACTATGCCGCTGGGAATTTTTTGAAGGCCTCCGACTGCCTGGATCGGGCGGGGGAGGTGGACCCATACGAAACGGGCCACCAACGACGCCTTGAGATGCTGCGCGGCAAAATCGAAAGAAATCGCTTCAACGCTCTGGCGAGCCGCTTTGCGTCCGTGCTGAAGACGGAAGCCGAAGCGGACAATTCGCAACCGGTGCAGGAGAGCGAATCGACTGTGCTCGAAGACCTGATACTGCAGGCGGAACTTTTCCTTCAGTATTCCATGCGGTCGAAGGCCATGGAGCGGATTGAAAGAATATTCAGTCTCTTCCCGCGCGAGGAGGAAAAATCTGACAAGCTGCGGCAGCTCTATTTGAACGCGGGCTTTGTCCCCAGGTACACCGACGGCAGCGCAGCAGTCAGCAGCGGAGTCCCCGCGATCGCGCACCAGCCTGTGGCAAGTCCGCAGGCCGCCGCCGACGAGAATGCCGTCGAGAACATCTCTCGGGTTACTGACATTACACGCAACATCTATCGGCAGGCGAACGTGAAAGGTGTTCTGTTCGCGGCCGTGAACGATGTGGGACGGCACTGGTCGGCCAGTCGCTGCGTGGCGGGACTCTGCACTCCCGGCAAGCCACCGTCTGCGGCTATGGAGTACTGCGCTCCCGGTATCAAGCAGAGCGATGTCAGGGGCATCGTCAAACTGATCACGACCGTTCAGAAGCTTTGCGTGCCGCACGGTGCGGCAATGATTATGAATGCGGCGCACGCGCCGGAACTGGCGTCGATACGAGCTGTCGTAACAGCTTTGGGAATCGACTCGCTTCTGGCAGTGCCGCTGGTGGACGCCGACGAGCATCAGGGCGTGCTCATCCTGGAGCAGTGCGGCGGGCAACGCGACTGGCGCGAGACGGACATCATGGTTCTCCGCACAATTGCCGACCAGATGGTGTTGGCAGTGAATAATTCGCGCCTGCGCAGCCTGGTCAAGACGCTGGCCGTGACCGACGAAAAATCAGGGCTCCTGAAGCGCTCTTCCTATCTCGACGTGCTGCTCTCCGAGGTGCAGCGAGGCATGCAGCAGGCGTCGGCGACGACGTTAATTCTTCTGGAGTTCGGCAAGGCTTCGGCGATGGTGCGCGAGTTTGGCGAGGCAGCAGTCGAAGCCATGATGCAGCAGATTGGGCTGGTTATTTCTTCACACATTCGCCAGAACGATGTCGCCGTGCGTTATGACCTGACGCGGGTCGCGGTCATTCTGGCGGACACGAATGACGAGAACGCCTTCTTCGTGGTGGATAAGTTGCGCAAGGCGCTGGAAGCGGTTCGAACACCTGGTAAAGAGACGCAGCCCAGCATCACCGCCGGCATTGCCGAAGCCGTCATGCAGCCATCGTATGATCCGGTGGATGTGGTCACAGAGGTGATAAACCGAGTCGAGTGGGCACTGGATGCCGCACGCGCCGACGGCGGCAATGTTGCACGTTCGCTGGCGTCCTCCATGGAATCAACCGCCGCCGACGGGCTGCCGCAAATCTGGTAAACACAACTCCGCTTCCTGCACCTTAGGTCGAACGTGCTACTATTTGACCCCGGCGTGGTGCCATTCACGCCATATTTCTCGCCATTCGGCGACAGGCGAAGACCTTTCCCTATGAGCAGCGCAGTCGTTTCGGCATTTCGTAAAGTCGCGTCGCAAGTCCCAGACCGGGCGGCCCTCATCGCCAACGAGCAGACCACCACGTACTCGCAACTGGAGAGGCGTGCGGCCGCAGCCGCGGCTAAGATCGCGGAGACAGTCAAGGGCAACACGGTTGCTTTGTTGCTGCCGAACAACGCCGATTTTGCGCCGCTGTTCCTGGGCGCTCTCTGGGCCGGCAAAACCGTCGCCGTTATGCCGACGCTTGCCCCGCCGCCATTGTTGAAGTTGATGGCGGCCGAAGCACGCGCTGATGTGGTAATCACCACCGAGGAGTTTGTGCCGCGCCTCATCGAAGTGCAGCTTCATTGCTGGATCGCCGACGCCAGTGGTGAGGCCGACCCCGCAGCGGTCCCCATGCGCGAACTGGCCACCGAGACCGCAGTTCTGCTCTACACGTCCGGTACTACAGGGCGGCCGAAGGCGGTTGCGCTGAGCGAGCGCAACATCATGGAAAACGCCGAAGGGTGTCGCCTTGCCACAGGCTTCGATGGCAAACAGGTGATGCTCGCCATCCTGCCCCTGTTCCATGCTTATGGCTTGACCGTGACACTGCTGCTGCCGCTCATCTCGGGCGCGACGGTGCTGATCCCCGACCGGTTTGTACCGCGTGCGATTCTGCAATCGATCGAGAAGTACAAGGTGACCTGCCTGGTCGCCGTACCTAGCCAGTATCGGCTGCTCGCGAAAGATCCGACTACGGTGGATACGAGTTCGCTGTGGCTCTGCATCGCCGGAGCGGAGCGTTTGCCGGAGCACGTGGCGCAAGAGTTCGAGGAGCGCTTCAACCACGTCGTCGTGCAGGGTTACGGCGCGACGGAAATTTCTCCTGTCGTTTCGTTGAACATGCCGGAGGCGAATCGCTTCGGGTCCGTTGGCAATCCGCTTCCGAACCTCAAGGTGACGATCTGCGACGAGAGCGACCACGTACTCGCGCCGAACGAGGTAGGAGAGGTTTGCGTCGAAGGCTCGGCCGTTATGTTGGGCTACAACAACGATCCCGAGGCCACTTCGCGCAAGATATGCAATGGCGTCCTGCACACGGGCGACAAGGGTTTCATCGACAATGACGGCTACCTGTACCTCGTGGGTCGCGCCGACGACCTGGTAAAGGTCAGCGGCGAGAAGGTTTATCCCGCCGAGGTCGAAACCGCGCTGGAGACCATAGAAGGCGTGGACGAAGCTGCCGTTGTCGCGCTGCCGGACGAGAAGCACGGTGCGCGCCTTCACGCGTTTGTGCAGCCGCTACCGGGCGCTGCGCTGAACGAAATGGAACTCAGGGCAGCGTGCCGCGAATTCATGGAACCATTCAAGATTCCGCGCAGCTTCGCCTTCGTCGATCAGTTACCGAGAACCGTGACCGGCAAAACGGACAAGAGGTCGCTTGCAGTCACGGCCGCCGGGTAAGGTCAACGCAGAGAATGCAGGCGCGGAGAAGACAGCTTCTCTCAGATGCTCGACAAGACGATTCAGGGATATATGTCATGGTGAGCGTAGCGCCGTCTTTTTGGGCGCGTAGTCGAACCACCTTGTGTTTCCGCCGCACACGAAACACAAGGTGTCTCCACTTCGCGCCTTCGGCGCTCCGGTCACATGACGCTTTAGTTTGTAGCAATCTGAGGCGTAAAGAAGATAGGTTTTTCGCCCACGTTCGCAATGCCCCTTTCTTTTTCAAACCCGCTCCCGTTCCGGAGTATGATTTTTGGTTCGTAGCGGAGGACGTTATGGCCGGCACTCATCTGAGCACCACCCCGATGGATAACCCCGCGTGTCCGAGCTGCGGATCGAACAAGAATGTGGTTCGAATGGCGAGCTCCCTCACTCCCTTTGAACGTCCCGACACGAGCATGGACCCTGGCCGCTGGTATTGCCAAAAGTGCTCGCATGACTTTGAACCGGAAATCGAAGACGAAGCCTGAGACGCGGCCGGAAATTGGGCCTGAAATAGTGCGACAGCTTCCGCCCAAGAAACCGCGGTGCGAAGCGCGTTAGCATGTTGGTGTTTGCCGCCGCTGACTCGCCGCTGATAGACTTTTCATCTTGTGGGGTGTCGCTTCCGCGCTGGGGTGCGTGAGCTTCGCCAATAGTTCGTTCCGTAACTGCAAAAATCCAATTTGTTCTAAGTTCAGGACGCATGCTGAAACCGACGGACATCGCCATTGTGAGCGGCGTGCGTACGCCGATGGGGCGCTACTGCGGCAAGCTACGCGACTTCACTGCCATGGAACTGGCCGCGGTCGCGGCTCAGGAAGCCATCAAGCGTTCGGGCGTGGACGCCAATGATTTCGACCACGCCATCTTCGGCAACGCGCAACAGACTTCAGGCGACGCCCTTTACGGCGCGCGTCATGTTGCTTTGCGCGCGGGCCTGCCAATCGAAACCCCGGCGCTGACCGTGAACCGTCTGTGCGGTTCGGGGATGCAGGCCATCGTCTCTGGCGCACAACTGATCCAACTCGGGGAGGCGAAGACGGTGCTCGCCGGCGGCATGGAATCCATGTCACAGGCGCCGCATGTTATTCGCGGAATGCGCTGGGGCGTTGGACTAGGCGAAGGCAAGCTGGAAGATTCGCTGATGGTCGCGCTGCTGGATACCTACTGCGGCCTGTACATGGCGAATACCGCCGAACTCTATGCCGAGCAGCACGGAATCACGCGCGAGGCCATGGATGAGTTCGCGCTGCGTTCGCAGAAGCGTGCCGGCGATGCGCAGCAGGCGTGCCGACTGGGCGAGGAAATCACTCCTGTCGCGCTGAAAAATCGCAAGGGCGAGCCAACGGGTGAACTCTTCGACAAGGACGACCATCTCCGCCCCGACACCACTATGGAAACTCTTGCGAAGCTTCGGCCTGCATTCGGCAAGAACGGTACCGTTACGGCCGGAAACGCCAGCGGCATCGTAGATGGCGGCGCGGCCGTGGTGCTGATGTCCGTGGATGACGCGCAGAAGCGAGGCCTCGCCCCGACGGGCCGCATCGTGAGCTGGGGCATTGCAGGTGTCGAACCGAAGATTATGGGCTCCGGCCCAGTGCCCGCTTCGAAGCTGGCACTGGCGAAAGCCGGCCTGAAGCTCGATGACATCGACTTGATTGAGGTGAATGAGGCTTTTGCCGCGCAGTATCTCGCGGTCGAAAAAGAGCTCGGGCTCGATCGCGAGAAGGTCAACGTGAACGGCGGAGCCATCGCGCTCGGACATCCGTTAGGGGCGACCGGCACGCGCCTGGTCATCACGTTGCTCTACGAGTTGCGGCGTCGAAAGGCGAAGTACGGTTTGGCGACTGCATGTATCGGCGGTGGCCAGGGCATCGCGATGATCGTTGAAAACCTGCAAAGGTAGATACAATCCCACACCGGACAGATGGAGGCACCAGAGTGCTGAGAGCGATTGTGGCTGTGGTGGTTGGATACCTGATATTTGCCGTTGCCGCTGTGACGCTGTTCGCGGCCCTCGGACGCGACCCGCACGGCGCGGCTGCGCCGGCCTTCATGATTGGCAGCACCTTATACGGAATGATTTTTGCCGGCGTGGGCGGCTTCGCAGCCGTTGCTATAGCGCGAACGCTGCGAGTGGCATATGCGCTGACGGGCATCATCGCGCTTGGTGCCGTCGTATCCATGTTCGGTAGTAACGCGTCTGGGCAAAACTGGTCTCAACTTGCGGCTCTGTTGCTGATGGCGCCGATGGCGTCAGTTTGTGGAGCGCTTCGCGTACGCTCTGCCGCACACGCCAGTAACTAAGGGCCGTGCTCCTCGATCTCTCAGAATCCGCTTCAACCCGCGTGGTCCGCGGCTATTCTTCATGACAAGGAAGAACAATGGAAATTAAGAAAGTCGGCATACTCGGTTGTGGACTGATGGGTTCCGGTATCGCACAAGTCGCGGCGATGGCGGGCTTCGATGTGACGGTGCTCGAGACCGAACAGCGCTTCCTCGACAAAGGCTTTGGCAACATCGAGAAGTCGCTCGCGAAATTCGCCGAGAAGGGCACGCTCAAAGAGTCGGCTGAAACCGTGCGCGCACGTCTGAAGGGTACGATGAACGCCGAGGATCTCGCCGAGTGCGACATCGTCGTCGAAGCGATTATCGAGAACCCAGGTGAGAAGAAAGAGATGTTCGCCCGGCTCGACAAGATCGTGAAGAAGAGCGCAATTTTCGCGACCAATACATCGTCGATCTCGGTGACAGAGGTAATGACGGCGACGGCTCGTCCCGAGCGCTTCATTGGGCTGCACTTCTTCAACCCCGTGCCACTGATGAAACTAGTCGAAGTCGTTCGCACGATTGCCACCGACGACCAGGTCTTTGAGACAGCTTTCTCGTTCGGGCAACGGCTCGGCAAAGTTCCCGTTCGCACTAGCGACAAAACCGGGTTCATCGTGAACCGCCTGCTGGTGCCTTATCTTCTCGACGCCATTCGCGCCTACGAAGAGGGTGTCGGCTCCATTGCCGACATCGACCTCGCAATGAAGCTCGGCTGCGGGCATCCCATGGGGCCCTTCACTCTGCTCGATTTCGTCGGCCTCGATACGACCTACTACATCACCCATGTCATGTTCGACGAATTCAAGGAGCGGCGGTTCGCGTCGCCTCCGCTGCTCAAGCGCATGGTGATGGCCGGCTGGTTCGGCAAGAAAAGCGGCAAAGGATTTTATGACTGGAGCAATCCGGAGAAGCCTGAACCGCAGGATGCCGCTTTGAGAAGTGGCGGAGCCTTGCAAAGAGCGACTGGTGCGTAGGTCGATCGCGACTACGCCCAGTGCGGTGCCGAAACGATCGTGGCTGTTTGCTGCCTTCCAATGAGTGCAATTTTGAATAGCCAGACAGGAGTTCCAATGTCTTCATCTCCGCAAGCTTGGCAGTTCGAGAACATCAAATTCGACAAGCGCAGGCAGATCGCGTACGTCACCATCTCTCGTCCGAAGGTTCTCAACGCGCTCAACACGGCAACCATGGCCGAGCTTGGCCGCGCCTTCGAAATGGTTAAGGCCGACACCGATATCCGTGCCGTCATCCTGACGGGCGAGGGCGAGAAGGCTTTCATCGCCGGAGCCGATATCAATGAACTCGCGACGCAGGGCGCCGTGGAAGGCAAGGAGTACGCCAGCCGCGGTCAGGCCGTGCTCGACCTCATCGAGAACTGCGGAAAGCCGGTGATCGCCTGCATCAACGGATTCGCGCTCGGCGGTGGATGCGAAGTGGCTTTGGCGTGCACCATGCGCCTCGCCAGTGAGAACGCGAAGCTTGGCCAGCCCGAAGTGAAGCTGGGCATCATTCCCGGATATGGCGGTTCGCAACGCTTGCCTCGACTCATCGGCAAAGGGCTTGCGCAACACATCCTGCTCACCGGAGATGTGATCTCGGCGCAGGAGGCTCTGCGTATCGGCCTCGTCAATGAGGTTGTGCCGCAAGCTGAGTTGATCGCTCGCGCTGAGGCCATCGCGCAGAAGATCATTGCCAACGCGCCGCTCGCGATTCAGTACGTCATCGAGGCCGTCAACAAGGGCATGGAGATGTCCTTGCAAGAAGGCTTGTTTCTGGAAGCATCGCTATTCGGCCTGTGCTGCGCAACCGAGGACAAGAACGAGGGCACCCAAGCTTTTCTCAATAAGCGCACGCCGGAGTTCAAAGGCGAGTGAACCAGTTGTCGGTTGTCAGTTGCCGGTTGCCGGCCGCCAGTTGTCGCCAGTATGGTGGGCAGTAGTGATAGTGGAAAGTTTAGTGAAGCGGAAGTGTGTCGTGATGAATGTTGCTTTTGTGCAGCGCGAGACTGAAGGCGCGCATTATCCTGCGAACGACACCGGGAACGAACAAGTGTTTCACTGACACCCGACAAGTGGTTGGGTTCAATACGCCAACCGCAACTGCTTCAAACACTGGCAACCGGAACTGACAACTGACAACTGACAACTCAGAACCGTTCCTGTAGGATGAGGGTTTCTCACTGAGATTGGCGGTTTGCTGCATGATCAAGTCCTTTCATCGCCTCTTCGTCGTAAAGACCGACGCGGATTATGAGGCGCTCAAGCAATTCTTCTCAGCTCTTGGCCTCGCGCATGGCGAAGCCTGGGATGGTCGTCGTAGCCGGGGTATCAAGCTGGACGCGCCCGAGGCTGGCGTCGAGATTGGCATGGGCGAAGGTTTCCCCAATGCCGACTTGGTCGTGGAAGCGGACAGCGCAGACGCCGTGTACCAGGTCGCACAGCAGCGCGGCTTCAAGGTGCTGGACGAGATTTCTGATGCCGACTGGGGCGCGCGCATGTTCACGCTTGCGGTGCCAAATGGGATGGGAACGCTCGCCGTTTTCTCGTATAACGACGACTGGCGAAACCAGAGCATTGAAGGCAAGCTCGAAGCTTCGGGCAAGAAGTTCGCGCTCGTCGTAGCGCGTTTCAATTCGTTCATTACGGAGCGCCTGCTTGCCGGCGCGCTTCAGGCGTTGCGCCAAACCGGTGCCAGGAACGAGGATATTCATATCGTGCGCGTGCCGGGTGCGTTTGAGATTCCGGTTGCGGCGCGCAATCTGGCACAGACCGGAACATATGACGCAATTGTGTGTCTCGGCTGCCTTCTTCGTGGCGGCACGTTGCACTATGAGGTGATCGCGAACGAAGTGACGCGCGGCATGGGTCAGGCATCGCAGGAGACGGGAGTGCCCATGGGCTTTGGCGTGCTAACGTGCGACACGCTGGAACAGGCCATCGAACGTGCCGGCCTGAAGGCCGGCAACAAGGGATATGAGGCTGCGCTCGCTGCCGTCGAGATGGCTTCGCTGAAGCAGCAAGTGGACAAGAAATAGAAATTGGTAGAAGTTTTTATTGCAAGATTCTGATTGGGGTTTATGGGCACTCGTAGAAAGTCGCGTGAGCTGGCTTTGCAGATGCTGTTCCAGTCCGACATGGGACGGCAGACTTCAGAGCAGGTAATGAAGACGTTTTGGGCAGAACGCAACGACCTGGAGGACAGCGTCAAGGGCTTTGCCGAAGATTTGTTCCGGCTGGCAATCGAGCGCGCGGGAGAGATCGACAAACTGATTGAGGGTCATGCCGAACATTGGCGCATGGACCGCATGGCGGCTGTCGATCGTAACATTCTGCGGGCGAGTGTGGCGGAGTTCATCGGGTTTCCGAAGACGCCAAAACCCGTGGTCATTAACGAAGCGCTGGAGATTGCGCGCAGATTCTCCAGCCCGGAGTCGGTGCAGTTCATCAATGGAGTGCTGGACAGCGTAGCGCGCGACCTGGAGCCGGCCAAGAAGTAGTACATCAACGTCATTTTTCATTTTGATTCGAATACGGATCAGATGGGCTTACAAGTAATGGAATGGTCTGAAGAAGCGAACGAGATTGCGAGAGAATTGCTAAGGCAGCTGCCGGCTGGCGTGCGCGATGCAGTGCGCGAAGCAGCTTTCGCACGCGCCGAATCCCTGGCCGAAGACGAGGGAGAAGACGAGATCTCGATGGAGTCAGCGGTGCTGGCCTTCATCGAGTGCACCCCGGAAGAGTGGCGTGATCGCCTGAAAGATACGCTGGCGTATCACGGGCTCGATCCAGAGGATTACGACCGTACCTCTTCCTGATCGCACTCTCGCCAGAACAGAAACATTAGCTGGCCCTCGCGCGCGAGGGCCTTTGCTTTTGGTTGCGAATGGGTTAGTTGGTCACAGTCATCAGTGGAACGAAAACTAAGGGCGCGGAAGAGGTGCTCTTCCGCGCCCTCGTTGAACGTTTAGCTAATTTGGCAAAACAGTCAGTGCCTACTTGTTGCGCATTGCGACCAGATCGGGCACTGCCGCCGTGTTATCAGCCTTTGTGAGGCCCACGATTATCTGTTGCACATCGGCCAGCGTCGCCACGTCGATGCGGTGCAGCGTTCCGTCCTTCGCGCCGACGTAGAGCGTCTTGCCGTCGAGCGTTACGCCTTGCGTGTAAGACTCCGCTGCGCCCGCCGCCAGCGTAATCGTCTTCGCCGTTTTTGCTGACAAGTCATAGGAGAGCAACTTCGCGCTGTCATTGGTGATGAAGGCAAACTTGCTATCCGGCGTGACGAGCAACTGCCGTGCGGAGACGCTACCGCCGAGCAGGTCCACCGTGTTGCTGCTTTCTGTCAGCGTAGGAGGGCAGGTCTGCGTCGCGTTTACGCTCGAGACATGCACAATGTTTGGCGAGTCGTATGCCAGAACGCCATCGCCATTCGGGATGGCAGCGACAAGCGTGGGATTCGCAGCCGTCTGAGTATCGACGACGGTACCGTTACAGGTGGCGCGCGCCTGTATCGCTCCGGGAATTGTCACGTATGCGGCAGGTCCGTTCGCGAGCGAGGCAACGCCGCTCGGCGTGGCTCCAAGGGGCTGGTCGGTCAGGCCGGTGAGCAGGTTCAAGACGTACAACCGATTGTTGCCGACCATAAACAAATAGCGGTTATCCGGGGTGAACTCCGCGGCCTTGATCCCGCCGGGAATGGAGAGCGCCGGACTCACACTACCCTTCGGAACATCGATGAAGGTGACGCTGTTCGCCGCCGCATTGCTGATTACCGCGATGCTGCCATCGTACGAAAAAGCGACCACGCGGCCACTGACGCCCAATGTCTGGACCGTAACCAACGCCGTGTCGAGCAGCATGATCCCGTCAGCGTCCGCTCCCAGAATTCCCTTCGTGCCTTGCCGATTGATCAGGATGGAATTCGGCGCGCGCGGCAGCGTAATCGCGGTTCCCGCCGTATTTGTGGCGACGTCCACCGGGATGAGCTTCGTGCTGCTGGTGCTACCGACATATACCGTGCCCGCAGCCGTGCCGCTGATCGTGGCGATGATTGGATTGCTGAAAACGGGGTCGAGATTGCGATTGCAGGTGGAAGGCACGCAGGAAGCGACCAGCGTGGACGTTCCCGCTGCGTTCGCCGTTGCCGAACCGGTTTGCGGAGTCGCTGATGACGATGTAATCGACATCGCAAACGGTTGCGACGATGACCAGGAAATCGGAACGTTATCCAGCGTCTTGTTTTTTGAATCAATCGCCGTCGCCTCAATGACCTTCGTCGTCGCCTTCTCGACCGTGAACGGCGCTGCGGTCGAGTCTTTCACCGTGATTGCCAGCGAAGCCACCGGGCAAGTTGTGAAGTTGACGCTGGGGCTGTGGTTCGAACTCAGCGCGGCGTATACCGTTGTTCGTCCCGGGATGCCGGCCGTAGCCAAGCCGGATTTTTCGACGGTGTTGTCGATAGTGACGACGTCCAAATCCGTTGAGGTCCAGGTGAATTGTCCGAGCGTTGCAGCGGGCAACTCGCAAGGAACGGTCGCGTTAAGACGCGCACACGCAGCGGCATCTTTGCTGAACGCCTTCGCCGTGAGTTGCTGCGTTTCCTTCGCAGAGATGCAGCCCGCCGGCGGCGGTATCACTGAAACGATGTCCACGTGCTCATGCACAACGCCAGGAACCTTTGTCGAGACGCTCTGGCTTGTAATCGTCACCTCGGCGCTACCGACCGTGGCGGCAGGTGTGCAGACAATGAAATTTGCGTCCCACTTACCGGCGCACACGTTCCCGGCCGTAGAGACGGAGAGAACTTCGGGATTGTTGCTGGTGTAGGAAAATTGCGCGAGGACTTGCGCGTCGCTTGCATCAACGGCCACAGGAGTGAGCTGAACAACATCGCCCTTGTTCATCGACAGAGTCGCGGGCGCGACGGTGACCTTGGCTACCTTGTTGGCCTCAGCGAACTGGCTGCCTCCGCAAGCAACAAGCGAAAGTGCCACCAGAATGATGACGTATGAAACAAAAAGCCTGGATGCAAACCGCTCCATGTATCCTCCCCGCGCAGTGCAGATGACGGCGCGGTACCGCGATTGGGTGGAAAAATCAGTGTAGAGGCTCAGGCATAATTCGGCAAGTTGCGCAGCGCCTTACGCCTTGTAAGCGCAAGGCTTACAACGTCGACCACTACTGAGGGACGGGTTCACTCGAGCCGAGTACAATTTCAGATTGCGGCAGCGCCAACGTCCACCTCTCTGCGTACAGCGCTCGGCGGTGAATGAGTATTGTCCGCCAGTCTTGGCGATTGCGATTGATGTATCTGCCGCGGAACGCGTGATTGGAAGGTGCGTGAAATGCCGATTGTGATCGGCCGGCAGGGAGCGGCCCCGCGAAAAATCGCGCCTGCCGGGATGAGTGGTTGGGCACGAGCGCGGAAAAGCTGTGGTAGAATCCGTTTTGTCAATTGCGAGCCCTGATTTCGTGAGCTCAAGGTTGACGGCCAACTCCTGAGTTGCTATATTTGCTAGGTTCTGCGAGTCAAGTCTTCGTTGACGAGCGTGTGTGTGATCGTTAGCGGTCGGCTTGCCCAAAGCTCTTCTGGCTGAGCTGTCGAGATGTTTGCCCGAGGACGTGTTCGTTTCGTCCGAGATTAGGGCACCCTCGCTGAAACAGATCTGCGCTACCTTCCGCGCTATGCGGAAGGGTATGCAGATCGAGGTCTTCGAAACGGAGTGCTTCCGCGTGAGCGGGTCATAGCGCCACCGTCGCTGGCCAACTCAAGGAAACCCAAGTTCCCCGAAAGCTGTTCTCTGAGCCTGCGGGGAAGTATGGTCAGGCCCCGGCCCAGTCGTCTTTGCGACAAGGGATTTCCGGTTGCCGATCAGTCCCTTATCAAGGGTTGAAGCAGATACGTTACCGCTCTGCGCCGAGCGCAGCGGTGCGACTGCCGCAGGCGTGCGTATGGCCGCCTGCAATACAAGGAGCTGCAAGAGTGCCTACGTTTAATCAACTCGTGCGTAAAGGTCGCAAGGCGCCGCGGTATAAGACGGCTAGTCCCGCGCTGCAGGCGTGTCCGCAGAAGCGTGGTGTTTGCACCCGCGTGTACACGCAGACGCCGAAGAAGCCGAATTCGGCGTTGCGTAAAGTCGCTCGCGTTCGCCTGACCAACAGCATTGAAGTAACGACTTACATTCCCGGCGTCGGCCACAACCTGCAGGAGCACTCGATTGTGCTGATCCGCGGCGGCCGCGTGAAGGATCTGCCTGGCGTCCGCTATCACGTTGTTCGCGGCACGTTGGATTCAGTCGGCGTTGCCAACCGCAAGCAGAGCCGTTCGAAATATGGAGCGAAGCGCCCCAAGGCGTAGCGCGTGAGGTTTTGAGGAAAGCATGCCGAGAAAAGGACACATCTCGAAGCGGGAGCCGATAGCCGATCCGGTTTATGGCTCGACTCTTGTCAATAAGTTCGTGAACTCCATGATGTGGCAGGGCAAGAAGAGCACCGCGCAGGGCATCTTCTACGAAGCCATGGACAAGTTGCAGCAGAAGGGCGGAGACGAAGCCCTCAAGCTGTTCAAGAAGGCGGTTGAGAACTGCAAGCCTCTTCTGGAAGTGAAGACCCGCCGTGTCGGTGGCGCTAACTACCAGGTGCCGGTCGAAGTAAATCCCGATCGTCGCACCTCGTTGGCCATCCGCTGGCTGGTCAGCTATGCGCGCGCGCGTGCCGAAAAGGGCATGGTCGACAAGCTGACGAATGAGTTGCTTGACGCCGCCAATGGCAAAGGCGCGGCGATGAAGAAGAAAGAAGATGTCCACCGTATGGCTGAGGCCAACAAGGCCTTCGCGCACTACCGCTGGTAATTGGTAATCAGCAGGTGGCCTTCTCCGGCGTTCCCGGGGATTGCCGGACGCGACAAACGGGCCGTGTGAGTGGGGCAGCCATCCTCGGCTGCCAATCTGTAAGAAGTGCGCCGTCGAGGGTGCCGGCGAAATGACGAGGGAATAGGTAAGAGTTTTGGCGAGAGAAGTTCCATTAGAACGTTGCAGGAATATCGGCATCATGGCTCACATCGATGCCGGTAAGACCACTACGACCGAGCGCGTCCTGTTCTATACCGGCCGCACACACCGCATTGGTGAAGTGCATGAAGGCACGGCGACGATGGACTGGATGGCGCAGGAGCAGGAGCGCGGCATTACGATTACGTCTGCCGCCACAACCTGCGTCTGGCGTGACATTCGCATTAACATCATCGACACGCCTGGCCACGTGGATTTCACTGCCGAAGTGGAACGTTCTTTGCGCGTGCTGGATGGCGCAGTGGCTGTGTTCGACGCCGTCCACGGCGTGGAGCCGCAGTCGGAGACCGTCTGGCGCCAGGCTGACAAGTATGGCGTTCCGCGTTTCTGCTTCATCAATAAGATGGACAAGATGGGCGCCGATTTTGAGCGCGCCGTTGATACCATCCGTAAGCGCCTTAATGCCCGCCCCATCGCCATTCAGATTCCCATTGGTCAGGAAGATAAGTTCAAAGGCGTCGTCGATCTGTTCTCGATGAAGGCCATTTTATGGCATGACGAGACGATGGGTGCCGAGTACTCGGTGGAGGAGATCCCTGCCGAGTTGAAAAAGAAAGCTGAAAGCTATCACCAATTGTTGATTGAAACCATTGTCGAAAACGATGATGGCGATGAGTTGATGCACAAGTTTATCGACGGCGAAGAGATTTCAGCCCCTGAGCTGAAGACATCGCTGCGTAAGAGCGTGCTCGCGCTCAAGCTGTTCCCGGTTATCTGTGGCACGGCTTTCAAGAACAAGGGCGTTCAGCCTCTGCTCGATGCCGTCATCGACTTCCTTCCTTCGCCGCTGGATGTTCCTCCGGTCGTTGGCAAGAATCCCGAGACCGGTTTGGACGAGACTCGCAGCGCGAACGACAAGGAGCCTTTCGCGGCGCTGGCATTCAAGATCATGACCGATCCGTTCGTCGGTCAGTTGACGTTCATTCGGGTTTACTCCGGACATCTGAAGACCGGCGACAACGTGCTCAATAGCGCCAAGCAGCGCAGTGAGCGTATCGGACGCCTTCTCAAGATGCACGCCAACAAGCGTGAGGAGATCACCGAGATCTTTGCTGGCGATATCTGTGCCTGTGTTGGACTGCGTGGCGTGACCACGGGCGACACGATTTCGACAGAAGAACACCCGATTGTGCTTGAGTCTATCGAGTTCCCGGCTCCGGTGATCCACGTTGCAGTTGAGCCGAAGACCAAGTCCGACCAGGAAAAGATGGGCGTCGCACTGAGCAAGCTGGCGCAGGAAGATCCCACGTTCCGCGTGCACACCGATCCCGACAGCGGCCAGACGATCATCAGCGGCATGGGCGAACTCCATCTGGAGATCATTGTCGACCGCATGATGCGCGAATTTAGCGTTCAGGCGAACGTCGGCAAGCCGCAGGTCGCATATCGCGAAACGATTCGTAAGAAGTCCGACGCGGAAGGCAAGTACATTCGCCAGACGGGCGGCAGCGGTCAGTACGGACATGTGAAGATCCGCCTGGAACCGAACGAGCCTGGCAAGGGATACGAGTTCGTGAACGATGTTGTCGGCGGCACGGTTCCGAAGGAATTCATTAAGCCGATCGATCAGGGTATTCGGGAAGCCATGGAAGGTGGCGTTCTCGCCGGTTACGAAATGGTGGACGTGAAGGCCACGCTGTACGACGGCAGCTACCATGATGTTGACTCGAACGAAATGGCGTTCAAAATCGCCGGTTCGATGGCCTTCAAGGAAGCGGCCCGCAAAGCCAGTCCGGTACTGCTGGAGCCGGTGATGTCGGTTGAAGTGGTGGTACCAGAAGAGTTCATGGGCGCTATCATCGGAGACCTGAATAGCCGCCGCGGCCGTATCGAAGGCATTGAGCATCGCGCCGGATCGCAGGTAATCAAGGCGATGGTGCCGCTGGCCGAGATGTTTGGATACGCAACGAATATGCGCAGTAGCACGCAAGGCCGCGCGACCTACTCGATGCACTTCTCGCGGTACGAAGAAGCGCCACGCTCGGTCGCCGAGGAAATCGTGGCCAAGGTGCAAGGCAAGCCAGTGGGCAGGTAGTGAATTCTCGCCGTCCGTTAGCGCGGGCGGAAGCAGCGAACAACAGCGCAAGTTGCGCTTGCTGAAGAAATCAATAACGGAGCTCGAGCAATGGCGAAAGAGAAATTTGACCGCAGCAAACCGCACGTGAACGTTGGGACGATTGGGCACATTGATCATGGCAAGACGACGCTGACGGCGGCGATCACGAAGGTTCTGGCGAAGCACAACCCGAACATCAAGTTCCGG